>NZ_JAPMXC010000005.1 GCF_026624755.1 Robbsia betulipollinis | reverse complement strand
CGTAGTTCCTTGACCTCGCGCTCCAGCGCCTTCAGGCGCTCTCGTTCGTCGCTTGACAGGCCTTCGCGCTGCCCCTTACCAACCTCGTCGCGCTTCACCCAATCCAACAGCGTCTGCGGCACGCAGCCTATCTTCGGCGCGATGGACTCGACCGCTGCCCACAATGACGGGTACTCACCACGGTGTTCCTGCACCATGCGCACGGCCCGCTCGCGCATCTCTGGGGAAAATTTGTTTGTCTTCGTCATGACACCATTCTCTCAAGAATTGGTGCCTCCTCAAAATCCGGGGCGATTCAGTCAGACGAAGATAGTAAACACCGAAACGATTGCGATAAAGATGGGGCAGCTTGTGCATGTGACTGGCTCACAAACCGGCTCACCGCACGGACAAAAGCAAAAGCCGCAGACCCGTGAAGGAATGCGGCTTTGCGGTGATGCTGGTGGCGAATCAGGGACTCGAACCCCGGACCCGCGGATTATGATTCCGTTGCTCTAACCAACTGAGCTAATTCGCCAGAAGCAGAATTATGCCGAGTCCCCAATGCCCTGTCAAGTCCCTTTTTGGGGACGATCAAGATCGCGCATCTTCTCCCGCGCACCCGGCCGCAAATCCCCGCAGCCTGGCCCGCGCCAGAACCGCCCCGTGGTCAATCCTCCGCGTAGATATCCCGATCCTTCGTCTCTTTGACGAACAGCATCCCGATGATGAAGGTCGCGACCGCTACCACAATCGGATACCACAGCCCCGAATAGATATTGCCGTTCGCGGCCACGATCGCGAAGGCGGTCGCCGGCAGGAAGCCGCCGAACCAGCCATTGCCGATGTGATAGGGCAGCGACATCGACGTATAGCGGATCCGCGTCGGAAACATCTCCACCAGCATCGCCGCGATCGGTCCATACACCATCGCGACATAGATCACCAGGATCGCGAGAATGACCACGGTCATCGGTTTGTTGATCTGTGCCGGGTCGGCCTTGAGCGGATAACCGTCGGCCTGCAGCGTGGTTCCCATGCGCTGCTCGAATGCCGCCGCCGTCGTTTTCGCGTCGGGCCTGCGCGCATCGTAGGCGGTGATCGTTTCATCGCCGATGCGGATCTGCGCGGGCATGCCGATCGGCCCGGCGACATTCCGATAGTTGAATCCGGCCTTCGACAGATAACTCTTCGCGACGTCGCAGGAAGACGTGAATTTCGACGTGCCCACCGGATTGAACTGGAACGAGCATTCGGCCGGGTCGGCGGTGACGGTGATCGGCGCACGCGCCTGCGCGGACTCGAGCGCGGGGTTCGCGTAATGCGTCAGCGCATGGAACAGCGGGAAGTAGGTCAGCGCGGCGATCAGGCAACCCGCCATGATGATGGGCTTGCGGCCGATGCGATCCGACAGGGAGCCGAAGATGACGAAGAACGGCGTGCCGATCAACAGGCCCAGCGCCATCAGGATGTTCGCCGTCGTGCCGTCGACTTTCAGCGTCTGCGTGAGGAAGAACAGCGCGTAGAACTGCCCCGTGTACCAGACCACGGCCTGCCCGGCGGTGATGCCGATCAGCGCGAGGATGACGATCTTCAGGTTCTTCCACTCGCCGAACGATTCGCGCAGCGGCGCCTTCGACGCCTTGCCTTCGTCCTTCATCTTCTGGAAGGCCGGCGATTCGTGCAGTTGCAGGCGGATCCAGACCGAGATCGCCAGCAGCAGGATCGACACCAGGAAGGGAACGCGCCAGCCCCATGCGGCGAAGGCGGTCTCGCCCACGGCGGTGCGCACGCCCAGGATGACGAGCAGGGACAGAAACAGCCCCAGGGTCGCGGTGGTCTGGATCCACGACGTGTAGGCGCCACGACGGTTCGCCGGCGCATGTTCGGCGACATAGGTGGCCGCGCCGCCGTACTCGCCGCCGAGCGCGAGACCCTGCAGCAGGCGCATCAGGATGAAGAGGACCGGGGCGGCGATTCCCATCGTCGCATAGCCCGGCAGCAGGCCGACGAAGAAGGTCGACGCGCCCATGATGAGGATCGTGACGAGAAAGGTGTATTTGCGTCCGACCAGATCGCCCAGACGGCCGAACACCAGGGCGCCGAAGGGCCGCACCGCGAAGCCGGCGGCGAAGCTGAGCAGCGTGAAGATGAAGCCGGCCGTCGGGTTGACGCCGGAGAAAAAGCTCTTGCTGATGAAGACGGCGAGCGAGCCCGCCAGATAGAAGTCGTACCACTCGAAGACCGTGCCGAGCGACGACGCGAAAATGACGCGCCGCTCCGCTCCGGTCATCGGCGCGTGTGAAACCTGCGTGCCCATGACAGCCATGTTTTGTCTCCTGCTTATTGGAATCATTGTGTGCGGATCGCGTTCCGGCCGGAACACGTCCGTGCAGCCATTATTGGCGTCGAAACTTACCGCTCGCTGACGCCGGGCGGCAGTGCGATCGCTGCCGGATCGGGCGGGGAGACGGGCAGCACGAGCCGGATCAGCGTGCCCGGGGACAGGGGATCTGCGGGGCACGCCGGTGTATCGATGGTCATGGATCCGCCATGCAGCGCGACGGTCTCGTCGACGATGGCCAGCCCCAGCCCGCTGCCGTCGCCTTCGCGCCCGAGAATCCGGTAGAACCGTTCCCGCACCTTGGCGCGTTCGCCCGCGGGAATGCCGGGGCCGGTGTCCTCGACCTCGATCACGACCGCCGGGAACAGGCGCGCGGTGGCGTGCACGCCGCTTTCGTGCGCGTCCCCGCGCGCGGCGTCGGCGTGGACGCGCACGGTGATGCGGCCGCCCGCGGACGTATAGCGAATCGCGTTGTCGACCAGATTGGCCAGCATTTCGCGCAGCATCACGGGCTGGGCGCGCATGACGCGGCCCGGGGGCGTGCCCGGCTCGGCGTCCTGTCCCTCGTAGCCCAGGTCCATGCGCTTGTCGAGCGCCCAGGGTGCCCAGTCCCGGACGACCTCGCGCGCCAACCGGTCGATATCCACCGCCTGCATGTCGTGCGCGGCCCCGTCGTTCTCGGCGCGGGCCAACGCCAGCAACTGCGTGACGAGACGGGCGGCCTGGCGCGAACCGCTGGCCATCTGTTCGAGGGAATGCCGTACGTCCGCGCCCATTGGCTGGCGCAAGGCCAGCTCGGCCTGCATGCGCAACCCCGCGAGGGGCGTCTTCATCTGGTGCGCGGCCTGCGCGATGAAGCGTTTCTGAACGAGCGCGTTCTCGTCGAGCCGGGCCAGCAGGGTGTTGAACGCCGCGAGGAGCGGTGCGATTTCGAGTGGCGCCTGCGCGGTCTCCAGCGGCGAGCGGTCGTGCGGGCGCCGTTCGCGGATGCGCTTTTGCAGGGTGTGCAGCGGCGCCAGCCCGCGTGAAAGCCCGAGCCAGACCAGCATGACCACCAGCGGCAGGATCACGAGCTGGGGCAGGAGGACGCCCTTGAGGATGTCGTTCGCGAGGTCCGCGCGTTTGTGCCGCGTCTCCGCGACCTGCACGAGCGCGAGGCGGACGTCGGCGCCGAGGGCGGGGTTGGCGTCGGCGAGCGCGACATGGGTATAGGCGATACGCCACACCTGCCCATCGAGGGTGGCGTCGCGAAAGCGAATGACGCCCGGCTGCGGCGGGTCGGGCGGCAGGGGGAGCGTCGCGCTGCCTTCCAGCAGGCGGGCGTCGGGTGCGCGCACCTGGAACAGCCGGATGTCTTCCGGATCGTGCAGCAGCCAGTCGCGCAGGGCGACGCTCAGCTGCAGGGTTGCGGCGCCGCGCGTGTCGATCTGACGGGCGAGGGCGTAGGCATGGTTGCCGAGCGCATGGTCGAACGGGGCGCTCGCGATCGCCTGCGCGACCAGATAGGTAACCGCGAAGCTCACCGGCCAAAGCAGTACCAGCGGGGCGAGCATCCAGCGAAGGATTTCACCGAACAGGGAGCGCGCGTCCGGGCCGGGCGGGGGCGCCGTCGTGACGGCCGCGTCGACCGGCAATTCGGGCGGTGCCGACGGGTTCATCGATGCGAGTCGGCGCGGTCGGTGCGACGGGGGGCGGCAGTCCCGGCAGTCCCGGCAGTCCCGGCGGGCGGCGCGTGATCGGGGGGAGGGAGCGTGGGACGATCCAGGCAATAGCCGATGCCGCGCACCGTCGTTACGCGGATGCCGCCGGGTTCGATTTTCTTGCGCAGGCGGTGCATATAGACTTCGATCGCATTGGTGCTGACTTCCTCGCCCCACGCGCACAGGTGATCGACCAGCTGTTCTTTCGAGACGAGGCGCCCGACGCGTTGCAGCAGCACTTCCAGCAATTCCAGTTCGCGGGCGGACAGATCGAGCGCGCGGTCGCCGAGCGTGGCGGTCCGGCCGACCTGATCGAAGCAGAGGGCGCCGTGGCGGATGATCGCCGCGCCGCCGCTCGCGCCGCGTCGCGTCAATGCACGGATGCGCGCCTCCAGTTCGGACAGCGCGAACGGCTTGGCCATATAGTCGTCCGCTCCCAGGTCGAGACCGGTGACGCGGGCCTCGATGCTGTCGGCGGCGGTCAGGATCAGCACCGGAACGGCCGTGCCCCGGCCGCGCAGGCGCCGCAGGACATCGAGACCGGACAGCTTCGGCAAACCGAGGTCGAGGATCAGCAGATCGTAGGTCTGCAGGGCGAGCGCACTGTCCGCCGCGCTGCCGTTGTCCACGCGATCCACCGCGTAACCCGTCTGGCGGAGGGAACGGATCAGGCCGTCGGCGAGTATGCTGTCATCCTCGGCAATGAGAATTCGCATCGGACATCCCTGTTGCCCTGCGCCCAACGCTGCAATGCCGGGCCGTCTCCGGGGTGTGCAAGAAAAGTAGCGGATTTACTTGCCACGCACACTGTTTTTTTATACAGTACTGTTTATATCGACGCTTGCAGGGAATGCCATGTTTTCGGCGCCCCACGCGGCCCCATCATAGCAAAGGACGATTCATGGAAGATAGCAAGAAAGGCCCGAGCGGAATGACTGCCGAGAAAGGCAAGGCGCTCTCGGCTGCGCTGGCCCAGATCGAAAAGCAGTTCGGCAAAGGGTCGATCATGCGGATGGGCGACAACGACAAGTTCGACGATATCCAGGTGGTGTCGACGGGCTCGCTCGGGCTCGACATCGCGCTGGGCGTCGGGGGCTTGCCGCGTGGTCGCGTCGTCGAGATCTATGGTCCGGAATCGTCGGGCAAGACCACGCTGACCCTGCAGGTCATCGCCGAGATGCAGAAGTCGGGAGGAACGTGCGCGTTCATCGACGCCGAGCACGCGCTCGACGTCCAGTACGCGAGCAAGCTGGGCGTCAAGGTGTCCGATCTGCTGATTTCGCAGCCGGACACGGGCGAGCAGGCGCTCGAAATCACCGATGCGCTGGTGCGCTCGAACTCGATCGACCTGATCGTCATCGACTCGGTCGCGGCGCTGGTGCCGAAGGCCGAAATCGAAGGCGAAATGGGCGACTCGCTGCCGGGTCTCCAGGCACGGTTGATGTCGCAGGCGCTGCGCAAGTTGACCGCCCTGATCCAGCGCGCGAACTGCACGGTGATCTTCATCAATCAGATCCGGATGAAGATCGGTGTGATGTTCGGCAGCCCCGAGACGACCACGGGCGGCAACGCGCTGAAGTTCTACGCCTCGGTCCGGCTGGATATCCGCCGCATTGGCTCGATCAAGAAGAATGACGAGGTGGTAGGTTCCGAAACGCGCGTCAAGGTGGTGAAGAACAAGGTCGCGCCGCCGTTCCGCGAGACGATCTTCGACATCCTGTACGGGGAGGGGATTTCCCGCGAAGGCGAAATCATCGACCTGGGCGTCCAGCACAAGATCGTCGAGAAGGCGGGTGCGTGGTACAGCTACAAGGGTGACCGTGTCGGTCAGGGCAAGGACAACGCACGGGAATTCCTGCGCGAGAATCCGGCCATCGCGCGCGAGATCGAAAACCGCGTGCGCGAGACCCTTGGCATCGCGGCGATGCCGTCGACTCCGGGCGCGGCACCGGCCGCACCCGCGGCGGCGGAAGAGCCGGGCAGCGACGACTGAGCAGCACGAACGTACGCGTCGCGGGGAGGCCCGTCCGGCAATGATGTCTGACAGCTCAAACCCTTGGCTGGCTTTCCCGACCGGCGCGTTGCCCGTCGTGTTGTTGACGGGATTTTCGGATGGCATGCCGCCATGAGTGGTAACCGTCCTTTCGGGCGTCCTTCGGGACGCCCTTTTAGCAAGCGGTCGTCGTTCGATGATGATGACGACGAGCCGTTCGAATCCGATCCGCGTGAGGCGGAAGCCGCCCGGCTGCGCGAACGGACTGCGTCCGAGGGCGTGAAAGCCAGACCCAGGCCGGGTGCCGAATCGGACTCCGAGCCTGGCTCCGAAGCGGGCTCCGAAGCAGAAAGCCTCTCCTACAGTCGCAACACGCGTCGCGCGTGGGGCGGCGGCGGTGGCCGCCGCGTTTCCCCGCGGGAAGAACGGCGTGCCGACCCATCCGTCGCTGAATCGGGCGGCGCCGTTCCGGCAGGCCTTCCATCGGCGGTGGCGGGCGCCGACGGCGCGCATACGACCACGCGTTCGCCACGACGCTCGGAACGGCAGGCCGCACGCGACGCGGCATTGGGTTTCAAACGCAGCCTGCGCGGCCGGGCACTGGGCTATCTATCCCGCCGCGAACACAGCCGCAGTGAGCTGGCGCGCAAGCTCGCGCCTTTCGTCGAGGAAAGCGACGGCGAGCAGGCCGTCGAACGGTTGCTCGATGCGCTCGCGCGGGAAGGCTGGCTCTCCGACAATCGTTTCGCCGAGAGCGTCGTCAACCGGCGCGCGGCGCGTTTCGGTGCCGCGCGTATCGTCGGTGAGCTGAAGCGGCACAAGCTCGATGGTGAACTCGTACAGGAACTGGGTGCGACGCTCCGGGAAACCGAATGGACGCGCATCCAGGACGTCTGGCGCAAGAAATTCGGCAGTCTCGCCACCACGCCCCAGGAGCGCGCGAAGCAGGCACGCTTTCTCGCCGCGCGCGGTTTCTCGCGCGACCTGATCATGCGGATCCTGAAAGTGGGCAACGACGCGTTGCCCGAGGAAGAGTAGGGCCGCGCTGCACGCCACCCGGATTCAGCGGCGGTTTGCCGCAGAGGCGGCGCGCGTGACCTATGTCAAAATTCGATTCTCGTCGAAGTTGTGAAATACAGGTCCAGTCCATCGGCCAGTATCGTCACGCCCGGATCCGGAAAATCCCTATGCTAGAATAGAGTTCTTCTGAACCCGGCGCCTGCCTTCGCATGCCGTTTTATATTCCTGTTGCAAGAATGCCACGCCATGGCCGGGGGGTCGCTACCGCCCAGGGCCGTCGCTCGCGAGAAAAAGCGCGCGGCGTGGCGGCATTTCCGACAGGTCCCGGATGCGCGATCCCCACGCCGCTGCCGTTCAGCCTTTCACCGTCGCCTTGTTGCGTGGCGCCGGTCGATCCAGGCACATCATCATCTGATTCACCATCCTCTTCGCGATGTGATGCAGGTCGGGCAGGCGCCTCTGGCGCCGGTCACGCGCCGTCCTTCGCGAACGCTTTTCAATTCCACTCTCAGACGGAAGGAAATCTCGCATGAAGATCCACGAGTATCAGGGGAAGGACATCCTGCGCAAGTTCGGGGTCGCCGTGCCGCGCGGCACGGCTGTCTTTAGCGTCGACGAAGCGGTCAAGGCCGCCGAGGAACTGGGCGGCCCGGTATGGGTGGTCAAGGCGCAGATTCATGCAGGCGGCCGCGGCAAGGGTGGCGGCGTGAAGGTCGCGAAGTCGATCGATCAGGTCCGCGAATACGCCGGCCAGATCCTCGGCATGCAACTGATCACGCATCAGACCAGCGAGGCAGGCCAGAAGGTCAGCCGCCTGCTGATCGAGGAAGGCGCCGACATCAAGAAGGAACTGTATATCGGCCTCGTCGTCGACCGCGTCACGCAGCGCGTGGTCGTCATGGCGTCGAGCGAAGGCGGCATGGAAATCGAGGAAGTCTCGGAAAAGACCCCGGAACTGATTCACAAGGTTGCCGTCGACCCGGTCTTGGGGTTGACCGATGCCGACGCCGACGACCTGTCGAAGAAAATCGGCATTCCCGACGGCTCGATCTCGCAGGCGCGCGCGATTCTCAAGGGCCTGTATCAGGCATTCTGGCAAACCGATGCATCGCTGGCGGAAATCAACCCGCTGGTGATCACCGGCAGCGGCGACGTGATCGCACTCGACGCGAAGTTCAATTTCGATTCGAACGCGCTGTTCCGTCATCCGGAGATCGTCGAGTACCGCGATCTGGCCGAAGAGGACGCCGCCGAGATCGAGGCATCGAAGTTCGACCTCGCCTACATTTCGCTCGACGGCAATATCGGCTGCCTGGTGAACGGCGCCGGTCTCGCGATGGCGACGATGGACACGATCAAGCTGTTCGGCGGCGAGCCGGCGAACTTCCTCGACGTGGGCGGCGGCGCGACGACGGAGAAGGTCACCGAAGCGTTCAAGATCATGTTGAAGAACCCGGAACTGCAGGCGATTCTGGTCAACATCTTCGGCGGCATCATGCGTTGCGACGTGATTGCCGAAGGCGTGATCGCGGCATCGAAGGCAGTGTCCCTGAAAGTGCCGCTGGTCGTGCGGATGAAAGGCACGAACGAGGAACTCGGCAAGAAGCTGCTGGCCGAATCGGGTCTGCCGATCATCGCCGCGGACAGCATGGAAGAAGCGGCCCAGAAGGTCGTGGACGCCGCCAAGGGCAAGTAACGGGTATCGGCGGGCCCTGACAGGTACCCACGTGCGTCGCCAGGCGCCGGAGGGTGCGCTCGGAGGCTCCCGAACGCCTGTCACTGCTCCTGAGCACCGGATCGAAAAACGTTGCCGACATCCCGCGCCCGGGCATGCGCTGCGCGAAACGCGCGCGCCCCGGGGGAGGGATGCATACACAGACAGAGGTCAAGCATGTCGATTCTGATCAATAAAGATACAAAGGTCATCACCCAGGGCATCACCGGCAAGACCGGTCAGTTCCATACGCGCACCTGCCGCGAATACGCGAACGGCCGCGAAGCCTACGTCGCGGGCGTCAACCCGAAGCGCGCGGGCGAGGACTTCGAAGGCATTCCGATCTTCGGCAATGTCCGCGAGGCGAAAGAGCAGACCGGCGCCACGGTGTCGGTCATCTACGTGCCGCCCGCGGGCGCTGCCGCCGCGATCTGGGAGGCCGTCGAGGCCGATCTGGATCTGGCGATCTGCATCACCGAAGGCATTCCGGTACGCGACATGATGGAAGTGCGCGACCGCATGCGCCGCGAGAATCGCAAGACGCTGCTACTCGGGCCGAACTGCCCGGGCGTCATCACGCCCGATGAGTTGAAGATCGGCATCATGCCGGGGCATATTCACCGCAAGGGCCGGATTGGCGTCGTGTCGCGCTCCGGCACGCTGACGTACGAGGCGGTCGGGCAACTCACGGCGCTGGGCCTGGGTCAGTCGTCGGCGGTGGGTATCGGCGGCGACCCGGTCAACGGTCTGAAGCACATCGACGTGCTGCGCCTGTTCAACGACGATCCCGACACCGATGCCGTGGTCATGATCGGCGAGATCGGCGGCTCGGACGAAGAGGAAGCGGCGGAGTGGGCGAAGGCCAATATGAAGAAGCCGGTCGTCGGTTTCATCGCCGGCGTGACCGCGCCTCCGGGAAAGCGCATGGGCCATGCCGGCGCGATCATCTCCGGCGGCAAGGGTACGGCCGACGAGAAGCTGGCGGTGATGGAAGCCTGCGGCATCAAGGTCACGCGCAACCCGTCGGAAATGGGTCGTCTGCTCAAGTCGGTGCTGTAAGGGAATGCCGGAATAGCGGGACGGGGCCACGATGCCGCCGAAAATGGCGTGTCGCCTGATTTGCGGCGCGATGAATTCGGAGGGAGAGTCGGCCTTCTGTTAATATCCTGAAATCATTCCGTAAGGCAGGGTAGTCGAGAGAGCGTCTGCGAAGCGCTCTCTTTTTTTTGCTTTTCGAGAAAGGGTGCGCCTGCATGCGAGGCGCGGCGCCACGACTCGCCGGCCTGGGTGCCGCCATGCCACCGCTTCACTCCTGACCCGACTCTATGCCAGAATTCCTGACGAGCATCCATTGGGGTGCCGTGTTCCAGATCGTCATCATCGATATCCTGCTAGGTGGCGACAATGCCGTGGTCATCGCGCTGGCATGCCGCAACCTGCCCCCGCAACAGCGTACGCGTGGCGTGCTGTGGGGGACCGCGGGCGCGATCCTGCTGCGGCTCGTGCTCGTGTCGTTCGCGGTTTTCCTGTTGGAAATTCCGTTCATCAAGCTCGCCGGCGGTCTGTTGCTGTTCTGGATCGGCATCCGCCTGGTGCTGCCGGAGCCGGAGAGTCACAAGGACATCACCGCGTCCCACCAGCTCTGGTCCGCGGTCAGGACGATCATCGTCGCCGATCTGGTGATGAGCCTCGACAACGTCATCGCGATCGCCGGCGCCGCGCAGGCCGCGGACGAGGTACACCGCATCGCGCTGGTCGCCTTTGGGCTGGTTCTCAGTATTCCGCTCATCATCTGGGGCAGTCAGATCGTCTTGAAGGCGATCGATCGCTTTCCGGTCATCGTCATCGCGGGTGCCGGACTGCTGGGCTGGATCGGTGGCGGACTGATCATCAACGATCCGGTGACCGACGGCTACCCGATACTCGACACCGCGTGGGCGCAATACTCCGCGCACGGCGTCGGCGCCGGTTTCGTCGTCGTGTGCGGTTTCCTGTTGAAACGGCGCCGCACGCGGCTTGCCTGAAACGGGCCGCGCAGCCGCCGTGCCCAGCCGCGCTGCTGGCGCCGACGCCGCATGCCATCCGGCCGACTGTTCTCCGCACGAAGCGTTGCCTAAGCTGGCACTTCGGACGTGTTCCTATGGGACGCGCGCAGCGGAGGGTGACGATGTCGGCGATTTCCCGTCGTATGGGTTTTACCTTGATCGAACTGATGATCGTGCTCGCGATCGTCGCCCTGACGGCGGCCTACGCGGTACCGGCCTATCAGGACTATGTCGCGCGCAGCCGGGTCGGCGAGGGGTTGTCGCTGGCCAGCATCGCGCGCCTCGGCGTGGCGGAGAATGCCGCCGCGGGCATGCGCTTCGACGCGGGATATGCGTCACCGCCCGTGACGGCGAATGTGCTGTCCGTGACGGTCGACCCCGGTAACGGCCAGATCGCGATTGCCTACACGGACCGGATCGCGCCCGCTGGTTCCAACACCCTGATTCTGCTGCCATCCGTGTCCGGCACTACCGGCGAACGGATCGCGCTGAGCGTGGGCGCCCCGCCTGCGGGAGCGATCGTATGGGAATGCTTCGCCGCGGAAAAGACGGTATCGGCCACCGGCGGACCCGCGCCGGTGGCGGCTGCGACGCTGCCCGGGCGGCTGACGGCGGCGGGATGCCGCGGATGAGACGGGCGGCCGGCCGGCCCGGATCGGTGGCAATACGGGCGGCATGGAAAGAGCGCTGCCGTAAACGACGATGGCCACCTTGTTCAGGTGGCCATCGTGAGAGCCGAAGCCCCGGTACTTACCTATGCAGCGGACCAGTCCGACTGGCCCACCATCTCGTGCCTTACAGCGGCGAGATGTTTGCTGCTTGCAGACCCTTCGGGCCGTGCTTGGTTTCGTACGTCACTTTCTGGTTTTCGGCGAGGGTCTTGAAACCTTCGGTGCGGATTTCCGAGAAATGCGCGAAGAGGTCGTCACCGCCTGCGTCCGGCGTGATGAAGCCAAAACCCTTGCTGTCGTTGAACCACTTGACGGTACCGGTATCCATGATAAATCCTTGAAGTAAAAAAGTTGCCACTGCCTTTCGGAGCGAAAGAAGTATCAAGGAAGAGAGAGGACAACGAATACCGCGGAGATGAGGCGGAAAATGATGAACAGCAATCAAGCTTCTTGAAAACTTCAAGCACGAGAGTACTTGGGCAGGGAAGACGTGTCAAGCGCTTTGTGCGAGGCCGGTTGGGAGCCGGCGGGCGCTGGTTATTGCCGTGTTCTGGCGGAGGGCGTGGGATTCGAACCCACGAAGACCGCGAAGCCTTGCCGGTTTTCAAGACCGGTGCAATCGACCACTCTGCCAGCCCTCCGAAGGCGGAATTGTACCCGTTTTCGAACGCCGAACCCATCCTTTTGCCGCTCGCCTGCCCGCCTCGATACGAGGGAACGCGGCGTTCGCCTGCGTTACCCACCTTGGCGATCGACGGGACCCTATGCGCACCGTCGCACTGGATCCATTGCCGGGGAAGCGAGCATGCAGGCGGACGAACAGGATGCGGGCGCGTACCAACGCCTGCTCGACGAAACCGGCGCGAAAGTCCGCATCGGCGGGCTGGTGCTCGACGAAGCCGGCATGTGCTGGCTGCGAGTAGGCGGGACGATAGTGGTCGTGCGGCAGGATTTGCGGCTACAGGGTCTGCTGCTGTTTCGTGAGGTGATGGAGTCGCCCCCGGATGCGCCGCCGCCACTGGCCGCCGGCGCATCGCTCCATCCCTTGCTGGATGGCATGCCGATGTTGTGCCGTCTGCCCGAGGACAATCGCCTGGTGTGCATGGCGTTTTTGCCATTGGTGGAGTTCGCGCCGTCGCGCCTGCTGCACCTGCTGGCGCGTTTGGTCGATTGGCGATCGTCCGCCTGCGCCGCGGCCACGTCGACGCGGGAGCGTGAGTGAACGCCCGTTACGATGTTTCGCCTGCGTCCAGGGGAGATACCGTCCTGCTCCAACGCACCGCGCACGGCTCGCGCCTCATCCCCTGTGCCGGATGGCGCGTCAGGGAGGCAGGAACAAGGCCTGCAGATCGTTCAGAAAGCGCCGGCCCAGCGGCGTGGGGGCGATCCGTTCATGGGTGCGGCTCAGCAGACCGCGTGCCACCGCGTCGCGCAGCGCGGGTTCGATCGCGGTCATCGTCAGCCCGGTGCGTTCGATGAAGCGATAGACCGGAAAGCCATCCGACAACCGCAGTGCATTCAACATGAATTCGAACGGCAGGTCGCGGGTGCCGATTTCGTTCGATTCCTGGATCGCGTCGCCGGCCAGCGCCTGCTGCATGTACGTGGCGGGCTGCTTGTAGCGCATCTGCCGTACGATGCGCTCCGGAAACGAGAGCTTGCTGTGGGCGCCTGCGCCGATCCCCAGATAGTCGCCGAACTCCCAGTAGTTCGTGTTGTGCGCGCTGCGCCGTTTCGGCCTGGCGAAGGCCGACACTTCGTAGTGCTCGTAACCCGCGCCGGTCATGCGCGCGTCGATCCAGTCCTGCATGTCGGCCGAGGCGTCCTCGTCGGGCAAGGCCTGCGGCGGAAATTTGTGGAACAGTGTGTTCGGTTCGAGCGTCAGGTGATAGAGCGACAGATGAGGCGGGGCATAGGACAGCGCGGTGTCGATGTCGCGCCGGCACGCGTCGAGGGTCTGCCCGGGAAGCGCGAACATCATGTCGAGATTGAAATTCTCGAACGTGCGGGCGGCAATATCGGCCGCGGTGCGTGCCTCGTCGCCGCCATGGATGCGGCCCAGCGCCTTCAGATGGCCGTCGTCGAAACTCTGGATGCCGACCGACAGCCGGTTCACGCCGCTGTCGCGGAACTGTGCGAACTTGTCGGCCTCGAAGGTGCCGGGGTTCGCCTCCAGGGTGATCTCGGCGGTGGGGTCGAGCGGCAACAAGGCACGCAGGTCGGCGAGCAGGCGGTCGAGTCCCGCGGCGGACAGCAGACTGGGCGTGCCACCGCCGATGAACACGCTGTAGATACGGCGTCCCCAGATCAGGGGCAGCGCCTGCTCCAGGTCGGCACGCAGCGCGTCGAGATAGGCCTGTTCGGGCAGGGCGCCGCCGCCGGTCCATTCATGCGAATTGAAGTCGCAATACGGGCATTTGCGCACGCACCACGGAAAATGCACATAGAGCGACAGCGGCGGCAGCGCGGTCAATCGTACCCGCCCCGGCGTCATGAAGGCGCGCACCACGACATCCGGGTGCCCGGCTTCCGGCAACGCCGCGTCCTGTGGCGGGGCGGCCGGGGAAACCGGTGCAGCCGAAGCGAGCGGCACGATCGGGATGGGCTTGCCGGTCGGCGCGCTCATAATGCGTTTGCCGCGTCGTCGAGCCTGGCGAGCAGCACGCGCAGCGCCTGCGCGCGATGGCTACAGGCGTTCTTCTGCGCGGCATCGAGTTCCGCGGCGCTTTTCCCCCGCTCGGCGATCCACAGCAAGGGATCGTAGCCGAAGCCGTGGTCACCCCGCGGCGCGTCGAGCAGCACGCCGTCCCAGCGGCCGTCGGCGATCAGCGGCTGGGGGTCGTCGGCGTGGCGCACCAGGACCAGCACGCAATAGAAATAGGCGCGGCGATCCGCGTGCGGGGCGATGTCGGCGAGCAGCCGGGCATTGTTCGCCGCGTCCGATTTTTCCCCGCCGCGCAGCGCCGCGTAGCGCGCCGAATGCACGCCCGGCGCGCCGCCCAGCGCCGCGACGCAGAGGCCGGAATCGTCGGCGAGGGCCGGCAGACCGGTGACGCGCGCCGCGTGACGCGCTTTCTCCAGAGCGTTCTCGACGAAGGTGGCGTGGGGCTCCTCGGCTTCGCCCACGCCCAGTTCGCCCTGTGGTACCAGATCGATGCCGGCCGCGCCGAGCAATGCGGCGAATTCGCGCAGCTTGCCGGCGTTGTTCGATGCGAGGACCACTCGGCGCCGCGTCGCGCCGGGGAGAGCGGAAAGCGACGCGTCAGGCAAGATCACGCTCCAGCGCGGCGCGTTGCGCGGCGATCAGTTGTGCGATGCCGTCGTGCGCGAGGTCCAGCAGTGCGTTCATATCGTCGCGCGAAAACGGCTCGCCCTCGGCGGTTCCCTGAACCTCGACGAAGCGGCCCTGGCCGGTCATCACGACGTTCATGTCGGTGTCGCACTGCGAATCCTCGCTGTAGTCCAGGTCCAGAAGCGGGGTGTTCTCGAGCATGCCGACCGATATCGCGGCGACGAAATCGGTGATCGGCGTTTCCGCGATGCGGCCGCTCTCGAGGAGCGTGCGTACCGCGTCGTGCGCGGCGACGAACGCGCCGGTGATGCTGGCGGTGCGGGTGCCGCCGTCGGCCTGGATCACGTCGCAGTCGATATGCAGTGTGCGCGGGCCGAGTTTCTGCAGGTCGAACACGGCGCGCAGCGCGCGGCCGATCAGGCGCTGGATCTCCTGGGTCCGGCCGGTCTGCTTGCCGCGCGCCGCCTCGCGGTCGCTGCGCGTATGCGTGGCGCGTGGCAGCATGCCGTACTCGGCGGTGAGCCAGCCTTCGCCGCGGCCGCGCAGGAATTCCGGCACGCGCTCGACGACGCTGGCGGTGCAGATGACCTGCGTGTCGCCGAACGCGACCAGCACCGACCCCTCGGCGTGCTTGGTAAAGCCGCGCGTGAGACGGACGGACCGCAGCGCGTGCGCCGCGCGGTCGTCGCGACGGGAAGGAGGCGAGGCAGGCGCGGCAGGGAGGAGAGTCATGGCGGAATCCGGAACGAGGCGATAAACCCGAAGTGTAGCCGAGGCGCCGCGGCATCGTCGGGCTGTCGCGCAGGCGATGCCGTGGCGATGCTCGGCCGCTGCAATGGGTTTCGACGAGGCTTCGATGAGATAATGCGGTTTTGGACGAGGAGCGGCCGCGCGCGGGCCTCCGGCGATCCGTTTCGCGCAGCGCGGGCCGCGCGATCTTGAGAGGCGACAGATGATTTTCAGCATGACGGGGTATGCGATCGCGACCCGTGAACTGACCCCGGCGACGGTGCCGGGCGGGGGGCAGCACGCGGGATCGACCAGCGTGTCGGTGGAACTGCGATCGGTGAATTCGCGTTTCCTCGATCTCCATTTCCGGATGCCGGACGATGTGCGGGCCTGCGAGCCGGCGTTGCGCGAAATGCTGATGGCCGATGTGGCGCGCGGCAAGGTGGAGATCCGCATCAACGTACAGCGCGCGGAAGCGGTATCGAGCGGTGGCCTCGACCATGCGGCGTTGACGCAGCTCGCGGCGTTGCAGGAGGCGGCACTCGCCGTCTTTCCGGGGGCGGCACGGCTGGGCATGGGCGAAATGCTGCGCTGGCCCGGCGTGATGGCCGATAGCTCGGTCGCCGGCGACGTGCTGCGCGCGGCAGTGCTCGCGTGCGGCCGCGAGGCGCTGACCGGACTGCTCGCCACCCGGGGCCGGGAGGGGCAGGCGCTGGGCGCCGTGCTGCGTGAACATGTCGCGGCAATGGAGGCGATCGTCGCCGACATCGGGCCGCTGGTGCCGGAGTTGGTCGCGCGTCACCAACAGAAGATCGTCGAACGGTTGCGGGAGGCGCTGGGCGTCGCACTGCAGGAGGGCGGCACGCCGACGATCCCGCGCGACGAGGTGATCGAGCGGATCCGTCAGGAGGTGACGGTGTATGGCGTGCGGATCGATATCGCCGAGGAACTCACCCGCCTCGCCACCCATCTCGCCGAAACCCGGCATGTGCTGGACAAGGGCGGCAAGGTCGGCAAGCGGCTCGACTTCATGATGCAGGAACTGAATCGCGAGGCGAACACGGTGGGTTCGAAAGCCGCCGCGAAGGAACTGGCGGACGCGGCAATGGCGCTGAAGCTGCTGATAGAACAGATGCGCGAGCAAGTGCAGAACCTGGAGTGAATGACACGATGCATAACGAACGCAACGAACGTCGCGAGTCCGATGGATTCCTTCCGCGGCAGACCGCGGGGCGCGGCAACGAGGCCTATCCGGGCAACCTTTTCATGGTGGTCGCGCCGTCGGGCGCGGGCAAGTCGACGCTGGTCAACGCACTGCTCGAGGGCGACCCGGGCATCATCCTGTCGGTGTCGTACACGACGCGGCCGCCCCGCCCGAAGGAACTGGACGGGCGCGAATATCACTTCGTGAGCGCCGAATCGTTCCTGGATCGGCGCGCGCAGGGGGAGTTTCTGGAAAGCGCCGAGGTGCACGGCAATTACTACGGCACGTCGCGGCTCTGGATCCAGGAGCAGATGCGCAACGGCCGGGATGTCCTGCTCGAGATCGACTGGCAGGGCGCGCAGCAGGTGCACCGGCAATTCGGCAACGCGGTGGGCATTTTCATTCTCCCGCCGTCGCTGCCGGCGCTCGAGGAGCGTCTCAAAAAACGTGGCCAGGACGAGGAAAACGTCATCGTGCGACGTTTGCTTGCCGCCGGCAGTGAGATCGCGCATGCGCCCGAGGCCGAGTATGTCATCATCAACGAGGACTTCGACACGGCCCTGGCGGAGCTGCGCCAGGTGGTCGCGGCCACGCGGTTACGGTTCGCCTCGCAGTATGCGAAGCACACGAAGCTCTTCGTCGAACTCGGGATTCATCTGCCGCAGGCGGATTGAGCCCGGCGTGATGTAAAATAGTGCAAATTCAAGAAGGATGGACCTGACATGGCACGTATCACCGTTGAAGACTGCATTGCGCGCGTTCCGAATCGCTTCGAACTGGCGCTGGCGGCTACCTACCGCGCGCGGCAACTCGCGCAGGGCCACACCCCGAAGATCGACAGCCGCGACAAGCCGACCGTCGTCGCGCTGCGCGAGATCGCCGCCGGTTACTTCACGGCCGAGGAGTTGTTGAAGAAGGTTCCGGTCTGACGTCTGCCGTCCGGCCCGTACCCGCGTTTTCTCCTCCCGTGCGGCGCGGCCCGCGCCGCCGACCACCCCCGCTTGCACTCTAGCCAGGAGGCGACCATGAGTCCTATCCCCTCGTCCGCCTCCGCGCCTTCCGACCTTTCGGACGCGCCGGTCTTCGTCTCCGATGAGAATACCCCGCCGGTGCCCCATCAGGACGCGCTGCCCGGGGACGCCGCAGACGGTCCGGACGCCGATGCCGATGCCGATGCCGATGCCGGCAATCCGCAGGGCACCGCGCGGCGTTACATCGATGCCGTGCTGGAACAGTCGTTCCGGCACCTGTTCGGCCCGACCAACACGCCCGAGCAGCCGCGCAAGCATGAAGTGGTGTCGATCGCCCGTCTCACGGGCATGCTCGCCGAATATCTGAGCGAATCGGAAATCCGCGAGATCAAGCTCGCCTTCCATTTCAGCGACGAATCCCACCTCGGCCAGTATCGGCAAAGCGGCGAACCCTACATCACGCATCCGGTCGCGGTCGCCGAGATCTGCGCGGGCTGGAAGCTCGACGCGCAGTCGATCATGGCGGCGCTGCTGCACGACGTCATCGAGGACACGGGGGTCTCGAAGATCGAGCTCGCGGAACGGTTCGGCCCGAAGGTGGCCGAACTGGTCGACGGTCTGTCCAAGCTCGACAAGATGGAGTTCCGCAGCCGCGAGGAAGAGCAGGCGGAGAACTTCCGCAAGATGCTGCTGGCGATGGCGCGCGACGTGCGCGTCATCATCGTCAAGCTCGCCGACCGTCTGCACAACATGCGCACCCTCGGCGCCGTGCCGCCCGCGAAGCGCCGGCGCGTCGCGCGTGAAACGAACGATATTTATGCGCCGATCGCCCATCGGCTCGGCCTGAACAATACCTATCGCGAGCTGCAGGACCTGAGTTTCGCGAATTCCCATCCGGGCCGCTACGCGACGCTGTTCAAGGCGGTGAAATCCGCGCGCGGCAACCGTCGCGAGGTCGTCGGCAAGATTTTGGAATCGGTGCAGCAGACGCTCGTCGACGCGACGCTGCACGCCGAGGTGACCGGCCGCGAGAAAACCATCTACAGCATCTATCACAAGATGCGCGACAAGCAGCTGTCGTTCTCGCAGGTGCTCGACGTCTATGGCTTTCGCGTGGTCGTCGAAGGCGCGCTCGACTGCTATACCTGTGTCGGAGCGCTGCATGCGCTCTACAAGCCGGTGCCGGGCAAGTTCAAGGACTACATCGCCATTCCCAAGGTCAATGGCTATCAGTCGCTGCACACCACGCTGCTCGGCCCGTTCGGCACACCGATCGAATTCCAGATCCGTACCCGTTCGATGCACGAGATCGCCGAGTCGGGCGTTGCCGCGCACTGGCTGTACAAGAACGGCAGCGCCGATCTGAACGACGTGCAGGCGCGGGCGCACCAGTGGCTCAAATCCCTGCTGGACCTGCAATCGGAGGCGGGCGACTCGACCGAGTTCCTGGAGCACGTCAAGATCGACCTGTTTCCGGACGCAGTCTACGTCTTCACGCCGAAATCGAAGATCATGGCGCTGCCGCGCAGCGCCACCGCGCTGGACTTCGCCTATGCGGTACACAGCGAACTGGGCAACCAGTGCGTGGCGGTGCGGATCAACAACGAACTGCTGCCGCTGCGCACCGAACTCAAGAGCGGCGATATCGTCGAGGTCATCACCGCGCCGTACTCGAAGCCGAATCCGGCCTGGCTGGGTTTCGTGCGCAGCGGCAAGGCGCGTTCGGCGATCCGGCATTATCTGAAGACGATGCGGTTCAACGAATCGATGCAGCTCGGCGAACGGCTGGTGGAGCAGTCTCTGAAGGCATATGGCCTGTCGCTCGCCAACGTCCTGCCGGAGGTGTGGGACAAGCTCGCGCTCTGGACGGGCAACAAGACGCGGCACGAAATCTTTGCCGACATCGGCCTGGGCCGGCGGTTCGCCGCCGTGATGGCGAAACGCATCGAGGTGCTGGTGAACGGCCATGAAAATGGCGGCGACAGCAGCCATGAGGCGGACGAAGAAGGCCGCAACGACGCGCTGTCGTCCATGCCTTTCGGTCCCAGCGGCGGGCCGCCCGTCGTCATCACCGGTACCGAGGGCATGGCGGTCCAGTTGTCCGCCTGCTGCCGGCCGATTCCGGGCGACGATATCATGGGGTACATCGGTATCGGACTGGGTATGGCGATCCATACGACCGACTGCCGCAACGCGCGCCGGATCCACCATCGGGATCCGAGCCGCTGGATCGACGTCGCGTGGGCGCCGCAGCCGGGTCGTCTGTTCGAGGTGGGGGTCAAGGTGCTAGTGCGCAATACGAAGGGCGTGTTCGCGCGCGTGGCCGCCGACATCACCACCGCTGCGAATATCGTGCACGTGGCGATGGACGAGAACCTCGAGCAGGAATCCACCACGCTGCGCTTCATCATCCAGGTGGGCGACCGCGTGCATCTGGCCAATGTGATGCGACGGGTGCGGACCAACCCGGATGTCATGCGCATCAGCCGCGAGAAACCGAGCGAGGATGCGCATGCCCGCCTGGACCCCCTGGGGCTGCGGGTCACCCGGGAACGCGCGGACTTCTGACGGCGCGGGGGCCTAATCCGTCCTGCGGGCAGGGTAGTGCACGTCGAGGATATCGAGTTGCTCGGCGCCTGCCGGCGTGTGCAGCGTAACGGCGTCGCCCACCCGGGCTTTCAGCAATGCCCGGGCGACGGGCGAAATCCAGCTGATGTGACCGTGGTCCAGATCGACCTCGTCGACGCCGACGATCGTCACCTGCCGTTCCTCGCCGGCGCGGTTCGCGTACAGTACGGTCGCCCCGAAGAATACCTGGTCGACATGCTCCTGCAGGCTGCTGTCGACGACCTCGGCGATATCCAGCCGTTTCGTCAGAAAACGAATGCGCCGGTCGATCTCGCGCAGGCGGCGTTTGCCGTAGATATAGTCGCCGTTCTCCGAGCGGTCGCCATTCGAGGCGGCCCAGGACACCATCCTGACGACTTCGGGCCGGTCGACATCGAGTAGACGCAACAGCTCGTCGCGCATCGTGCGATGTCCGGCAGGGGTCATGTAGTTCTTGGTGCCAGCGGGAATCGCGACGGCGCCGGTTTCCGGATCGTCGTCTTCGTCGCCGGTGGATTCCTTGACAAATGCCTTGTTCATGCGTGCCTGGCGAATGGCCGGCGTGGTGCGCCGACGAAGGGTGAAGGGAATGTCATCGAGATTACACGAAACCCCGGGACGCGTACCTGCAGCATAAATTCAAAAAAATACTTTTCTTTTTTCGCGAGATGGCTATAATTACGTCTCCAAGTCGTGCGGCTGTAGCTCAGTTGGATAGAGTACTTGGCTACGAACCAAGGGGTCGTGGGTTCGAATCCTGCCAGCCGCACCAGTTATACCGTAGTAAATCAGAGGCCTAGGTGCTCGCGCACCCGGGCCTTTGTTCTTTCGCCGCCTGGGAGTGGGTTGTGAACAAGTTCGATATCGAAAAGGGCAAGGGTCTGAAGTTGACCAATAGCCTGAAGGCCGGAGGGGCGTCGGTCCGGTTCGGACAAGAGGCGGCCCAGCCGAAGCCGGACAAGCGCGAACAGCGTCGTCTGGATCAGGAAAAGGGCTTGGTGCCGTTCGCATGCAAACTGGATGCGGAACTTGTCCGGCAACTGCAGGAGCGGGCAGCCGCGCATGCGGGCGACATGAGCGAAGCGCTCGCCGAGCTCCTGACCAAGGCGGGATTGCAGCCGCGCGCCTCGGCGGCGAAATAAATACCATTTTTACAGTTTTACCGTGCGGCTGTAGCTCAGTTGGATAGAGTACTTGGCTACGAACCAAGGGGTCGTGGGTTCGAATCCTGCCAGCCGCACCAATTCATGCCGTAAAGAAAAGCCCGGACGTCCAACGTTCCGGGCTTTTTTCTTATCGGGAACGGAACGTGCTACTTATAGGCCGCTGCGTACGGTTTACCACCGACAGTGGCCTGCGCCAAGCCTATTCTTGCTACAGGACGATCAGTCGCCTGCCAGCAAGCGTGCCGGCAAAAGCGCGGCAACATCCGTCCTGACGCCTTGCTGGAATCATGGTTTTTAGCGTCTAGGAAGCACTCTTGCCTTAACAGGAAGCGAGAGCCGCTTGGGAATGGGTCAGCCACTGTCTCGATAACCAATGTGAGACCCATGGTAAGCACTTCGGAAAAGACGTGCCGCCAAATCGATTGAATGCGAAGGGCGCGTATTGCATACTCGCCGACTGAAAATTCAACAAACCTAGAAGAGACCTGCCATGCATTTTCCCAAGCAACTCCTGCTCTGTTCCGCACTGCTGTCGACGCTGGCTGCCGGTGGTTGTGCACTCGGCCCGGGCGATCAGGCATCGAACGATCCGCCCCGGCTGGTGAACAGCTTCGGCAGCAACAAGCCGAACGTGTGGGACTTCGCCAGTTCGTTCGGCCCGGTACCCAGCACGCTGCAGGCCGAAGGCGATTCGCTGTGCCACAAGCAGGGCCTGAAGCGGGCCGTGGGCTACCATCCGAAGGCCGAGCATCCGGACGGCACGTCGTACGACGGCGGCGGTTTCCTGTGCGCGCGCCCGGACACGAACAACGGTTGATGTGCCCGCGTGGCGGCGTGCGTCGCTGTCGGACCACGCCAAGCCACCTAGCCTGCTAGACTGAAAAGTAGGCGAGCCGGCATCCCGGCTCGCATCCCTACAGGAGACAGCGGCCCATGGTGGATCTGGAGCGATTGAAGCAGCACCCGGAGCAGGCAACACCCGAGGACGTCAGCGAACTGATTCGCCTGCTCGAACTCGCGCGTGTCGCTTTGCCATCCTACGCGGATGGACAAACGCCCCGCCCGGATGGCGAGATCGGCGACATCAAGTCGGTTCCGCGGCAATAGGCAAGACGCCCGAATCGTGGGCAGCAGGCGAAAGCCATAAAAAAAGGCACTCCGGGGAGTGCCTTTTTTGCATTCCGCTGTCTGTCTCCCCGGAACGGGTCCGGAGAGGCATCATGCGGGAAGCTGCTTAGAAGCGGTGACGAACGCCAACCGTTGCGGCAACCTGCTTGTTCGTGCTCGACTGGCCGAGGCCGTTGATGGTCGCGCCGCCCAGGTTCGAAGTGCCGTTGACGCGAGCGTACACGCCTTCGACATACACGTCGGTACGCTTCGACAGCGAGTACGACGACATCAACGAAGCGGTGTGGTACTTCGGCGATTCGTCGCCAGCAGCAAAGCCCGACTCACGCGCTTGCGTGTACGTGTACTGTGCCGACAGGTTCCATGCCGGGGTCACGTTGTAGCGTGCGTTGACTTCGTAGTTGTTGAAGCGCAGGTAGGCGCCAGCCGGAAGGGCGGTCGCGGTTCCGTTCGGCGAGTAGGAGCCTGCGTTGTCGAACTTGCTCTGCGTGAACACGAAGCCGACGACTGCGGGGCCGAACGCATAGTTCACGCCGCCGCCGAACGTGCGCTGCTTGGCTGCTGCGATCGTTGCGTCGGTCACTGCACCCGTCGTACCCAGAGCCGTCGTCGCGCTGTTCAGCGAGTTGTTCAGCTGCAGGTACGCGCCGGCGAAGTTGAAGCCAGCGTACGAGTACGACACGCCGCCGCTGAATGCGCGGTTCGTTTCGAAACCGTTGGCGTTGTTCGAGAAGCCATACAGACCGCCGAACTTCAGGCCGTTGTAGTTTGCGCTCGAGAACTTGACCGAGTTGCTGATACGGAACGAGTTGTCGAGGTTGTCGTTGTCATACGGGTGAGCGGCGAACGTGCCGCCGTAGCCCGTACCCGTCAGCGACAGCGGGCCCATGAAGTCAACCAGCGAGTCGTATTGACGACCCAGGGTAGCGGTACCCCACTGGCTGCTCGACAGACCGACGAACGCCTGACGACCGAATTCACGGCCTTGCTGAGCGAATGCGCCGTTGGCGATCGAGAAACCGTTTTCCAACTGGAAGATGGCCTTCAGACCGCCACCCAGATCTTCGGCGCCGCGCAGGCCCCAACGGCTGCCGTTGATCCCGCCGCTTTGCAGCGCGTAGCGGTGACCGCTGTTGCCTGCCGTCGTACGGACGTTGTTGGTGTACGTCACGCCTGCATCGATCAAACCATACAGGGTCACGCTGCTTTGTGCGTTTGCAGCGGTGGCGAAAACGCCGGTCAAAGCAGCGACGACGAGAGTCTTTTTCATTGCGTTCTCACTCCAAGTGTAATCAGTGGTAAAGCCCCGGAAACAGCAGCCCCATTGTTTGAGGGGGCCGTGGGCTGCGCTGGCGGTGCGATGACTTCTGCATCACTCGGCCACCGGGTCCGTTTCCAGACAGAGGAGAGTGTAAGGACTCGTTTCCCCATGGCATATTCCTAAATGGGAAATGATATGTTGCTGAATGTGAAATAATATTGAAACACATTTATACCTATAAAAAACATAGGCTTATGTCGAAAAATTCGCGTGGTGCATGTCGCGTCAACCCTGAGCATGTTGTCTCTACACCACGAGACTTTAGGCATTTTTCTATGGGCCGACGTATTTTGGGTAGTTTTTCCGACAGTGAGGCCAGGTTAACATCTGTCACAAAGTTCAATTAATGAAAAAAGCCTGCTTTGGAAGCAGGCTCTTACGAATCCTTACATTGGAAGGAAGATTAACTATGGTGCTTCAGCGGACGGCCGGAAAAGGAGTCGAGGCGGGGGGTATCCTCGTCCGCCACGCTTTCCTGCGACCAGTCCTCGAGAAAGTAGCGCCTGCCTTCCATCGGACAGGTCGTCAGGTTCTGCAGATGGTCGCCGTGCCAGCTTCCGGCGAAGCAGGCGATCGGTTCGTGATGGGCAGGATCGATCGCAGCGGGTTTTTCATTGCGAAGGACATCCGCCAGATGAGCAAGTGCCTTGTTGATTCCATCGATCATCATGTGCTCCCGGAACATTGCGGCAGGTTCGGTCAATGCCCCATTTTAGTGCCGCAACATCGTGTTACAAGCCACGTAAACCCTTTTTTTGAATGATATGCCTGTATCCGAAGTGCGCCGGCTCGCGACAGGTAATTTTTGCACTATTTTTTCGCCTTCGCTGTCAGTACGCGGGAGTCGCGATATACAGCCAAGACACCTACCAGAAATACACATAATGTATTGATTTATATTAATTTAATCAAAATTAACTGTTTTCGGGGATGCCGCGCAATGGAAAATCTGTGCGTAAACCCTCCATAGCAGGCGGTGCGCGATTCCTGTATAAATTAATTCAGCCAGAGATTTTCGTTTAAGACCTCATTTAGAGATTCGCCGTGTGGAAATTTTTACTTGTTCTTACGATGCTTGAACTCGTGCTGGCTTTCGTCAGCTTTGCAATCGTCCGTGCTGGAGCAGAGCGTTACCCGGTGGAATCCGACGGCCACCGCGATATTCTGGAAGTTTGAGTGCGAAGCAGGATGGGGGCGGCGCGCGGCTGGTACGGATGGACGGTGGTGTTGTGGGTGTTGATCGTCACGCCGCTCACGTATCGTCTGAATGCCGCCCAGCTTGCTCCCGCAACACAGTATGCGGCGGCGCTGGAACGCGTTGACGCCCTGGGTTGGAACGAAACGACGGCTGGCGCGCGAACCGCGCTTACGCCGGATGCCTACTTGCTGGCACGTGCGGGGGAACGCGAGCGTTACAACGTCCTGCACGTTTGGCGGCTGCGAATGGCTGCCGGGGCGTTGGCGATGATCGCCGGTGGAACCCTTCCCTTTCTCTTTTTCGTTTTTCTTCGTCGTGCGCAGATCGGAACCGTTCGATCGCGATGAATTCCCTGCACCCTCATGCAAAAAGCCCGCAATACGCGGGCTTTTTGCATGGTACGTCCGGCAGCGGGGCTAGGGCTTGTCCGCCGTGCGCGGCATGAGCGCGGCTGTGCGGCGTTGCCCGGCGGCACTCGATCCGTACAGGGATGCACCGTAACTGTCGGCGCCGGACATTGCCGCGCCGGTGGTCTGTGCCGGCTCGTCGCCCACCTGGGCGCGGGAGTAGTATTGCGCTGCGTCAGCGGGCTGTGCGCGATTGGCGGCAAGCGGCGAAATGTCCGATTCGCTTGCGGCCGGCGCGGCCGCGACATCCTGTGTCGAACTTGACGTGGCGAGGTCCTGCGGGGTGGTGGCCGCGGCGGGGACGCTGCCTGGCGTTTGCGCATCGGCCTTTGCATGAGCAACGGCGGCAGCGGACGCGAGAGCGATGGAGCCGAACCAAAGGGTCATCTTTTTCATGGACATCTCCTAATTGAAGCGTTTCAGGGGAGCCGATCGAGCAGGCGACCAACGGTCTCAATGTAGCAAAGCAAGGTCTGCGCGATGTTAAAAGATGTAAGGGCCTGTGAAACTTCGCTTCAACCGACGATGTTCATGCGGTGCCGCCAGCGCTTCCCGTCGTGCAGACATTTTTCAGCGCGGTGCGCAGTGCATGGCTTTCCTCCGCACCCAGCGTCGTCATTTGCGTCGTCCACCGGGCCAACGCATGCGACAGGACGATGGGACAATCGTCGCGGTCACGCAAGGGGGCGACACGAACCAGCGCCGGCAACATGCTTTGCGAGATACGGTAGTTTTCCCCGCGCGACGATTCGAATGCGGAAGGGGCGACCTTGGCGGGCGCCGGACCGGTTTTCCAGCTGGCAAACAGTGCGCTCTGCAACTGCTTGGCGGCCTGGGTCTGGTCGTCGAAAAACGTTTTCGCGAAAACCGGATCGAGACCGTAATGCGGCGCGAGTTCGTCCATGCTTTGACGCAGGACGTCATCGGCCGTTCGATCCTGCACTGCTGTCTGGTGGTTCTGCCATTTCCACTGCGCTGTCGACCGCACCGCCGAGAGTCGCGCGGAGGCCAGCGAAATGAGATTCAACATGAGGCCTTCCGCCAATGGCGCATCCGTGGCTGCGCCGCATGGCAGGCTCCCCAATGCGAGTGCCCCCGCGAGGGCAAGGGCGATCCCGCGACCAGGCCGGCTGCGGCGGCGCGCATGCGCGTGCGAGACGTTGGCCGCGAGGAAACGGCGACGGATACGTAGGGGAAAGGACATGCGGAACCTGACGAAAGGGACATTGGCCTAGCATAGCCGATGTCCCGCGGTGCCGGGCACATGGGTGCCTGCCTGATATCGAATACGTCCCGCGCCCCGGGTCAGCCGTGGGGCAGCTTCCCGTTACGCTCACGAGCGCGCAGTGCGCACGGGCAGCGTAATGCAGGATGTCAGGTGGGGACGGCGCCCTTGAAAGTGACTTCCGCGAGGAACGCCTGGACGTGAACCGGCAATTCCGCCATCAGAAATTCCACTGCGGTGGGTTCCGGATCGGCTTTCGCGACATTGGCGGGCGGCGGGGCGACGGGGCGGGCTTCCATGATCTATCTCGACGGGGAATGGTTACATTCGGAACGGGTGAAGGGCAAATGTGCGGCGGCCTGATGGCGATTTCGCTTGACGCGTTTCGAATATAAACTTGTCAATGATTATCTTCCTCACATTCTGTTTCCGCCAGATGACACCGTGCGAAATCGTGGAATGCGTTGTTTTAAGGAGACGATTGAGGAGACGAATTCAGGGGCTTTGGCGAGGGCAGGTGCCGGCGGGAGGCATGTTCACCGCGAGGGGCGTTCGTGACGGTGCGAAAGCGCACCTGGAAAACAAAAAAGCCCAACCGAATGGGCTGGGCTTTCTTGCTTGAATCTCTGGTGCCGGAAAGAGGAGTCGAACCCCCGACCTTCGCATTACGAATGCGCTGCTCTACCAACTGAGCTATCCCGGCGACGAAGAAAAGAAATTATAGCTGGCTTTTTGAATTACGCAAGCATTTGGCTAAACTATTTCTCCGCAGCTGCGCTCAGGCCTCGTCGTGGTACCGGGTAACGCGCTCGACCTCGTTTTTCGAACCCAGGAACACCGCGACGCGTTCGTGCAGACGCTCGGGAACGATATCCATGATGCGGCGCTTGCCGTCGGTCGCCGCGCCTCCGGCCTGCTCGGTGAGGAACGCCATCGGATTCGCCTCGTACATCAGACGCAGCTTGCCCGGCTTGGACGGGTCGCGCTTGTCGGCCGGATACATGAAAATGCCGCCGCGCGTCAGTACGCGGTGAACGTCCGCCACCATCGAGGCAATCCAGCGCATGTTGAAGTCCTCGCCACGCGCGCCGTCGGCGCCGGCCTGCAACTCGTTCACGTAACGCGTGACCGGTGGATGCCAGTGCCGGGCATTCGACGCATTGATCGCGTATTCATGCGTGTCCTCGGGGACGCGCATTTGCGGCTGCGTCAATACCCACGAACCCAGCTCCCGGTCGAGCGTGAAGCCGTTGACGCCGTCGCCGGTCGTCAGCACCAGCATGGTTTGCGGACCGTACACCGCGTAGCCCGCGGCGACCTGCCGCGTGCCTGCCTGCAGGAAGGACTGGGTCGTCGTGTTGACGCCGTCGGGCGAGCGCAGCACCGAGAAGATCGTGCCGATCGAGACATTGACGTCGATGTTCGACGAACCGTCGAGCGGATCGAACAGCAACAGGTATTCGCCCTGCGGATATTCGCTCGGAATGGGATGGATTTCCTCCAGTTCCTCGGAGGCCATCGCCGCGAGATTGCCGCCCCATTCGTTCGCCTCGAGCAGGATCTCGTTGGAAATCACGTCGAGTTTCTTTTGCACCTCGCCCTGCACGTTCTCGCTGCCTGCCGAGCCCAGCACGCCGCCCAGCGCACCTTTGCTGACGTTGTAGCCGATGACCTTGCAGGCCCGGGCGACCACTTCGATGAGGAGGCGCAAATCGGCGGGCAGTTTCTGCGTCTTGCGTTGTTGTTCGATCAAATATTGGGTAAGCGTGGTACGACGTTGCATCACAGACTCCGCGAGCGTTTCAGTTAGACGGGATTCTACATGGCCGAGGGCCCGGCCCCGACATGATCGTTGTCGGCCCGGATGCGGTCGCCTGCGTGCGGGCGACCGCATCCGTGTGGGTTCAATCGGCCAATGCCTTTTCGACGATTTCCCTGACATCCTTCGAGCGAACCACCGCGTTCACCTGTTCCAGCGCCGCGCGCATCTTCTGCTGCAACGCCGGGGTGAACTTGCGCCAGCGTTCAAGCGTGCGGGCGAGACGTGCGGCGACCTGCGGATTCATGGCATCGAGCGCGATGACCTGCTCGGCCCAGAACGCGTAGCCGGAGCCGTCCGGACGGTGAAATTCCGCCAGGTTCGCCGCGCAGAAGCTGAAGATCAGGGAGCGCGCGCGGTTCGGATTGCGCAGCGTGAATGCCTGATGGGCGAACAGGCCGCGCACGATGCCGATGGTGGGAACATCCGGGCGGCCGGGCTGCGCCGCCTGCAGCGCGAACCATTTGTCGATCACCAGCGGCTCTTTTTCGAACATCCGGTAGAAGTGGTCGAGCGCAGTGCGGGCTTCGTCGCCGCCCAGATGCACCAGCGCCCCCAGCGCGGCGAAGCGGTCGGTCATGTTGTTCGCCACGTCGTACTGGTCGCGTGCGAGCGCCGCGGCCTCGCTGGCGTCGTCGAGTTCGACGAGGTAGGCGAGCGCCAGATTCTTCAGTGCCCGGCAGCCCGCGTCCTGCGGCGTCGGGCGGTAGTCGCCCAGCAGCCGGTTGGCCTGGTAGACCGCCAGCCAGTCTGCGCGCAGCGCGCCGGCCAGTTGCCGGCGCAGCGCCTGGCGCGCGCGGTGGATTGCGTCGGGGTCGGCGACGTCGAGCTGTTCGATCAGGTAGGCTTCGGACGGCAGCGTCAGGACCAGTTCGCGAAACGCCGGCGCGAGCGTGTGGTCGCGCAGCACCAGCCCGTAGGCATCGACGACGGCAGCATCGAAGGTCGGCGTCGCGCCGCGCGCGGCGGCGCGGGCCGCGGCGAGCAGCGCTCGCGTGGCAAGCCGCTGGCCCGCTTCCCAGCGGTTGAACGGATCGCTGTCGTGCGCGAGCAGGAAGGCCAGCTGCGCATCGGTGTAGTCGTACTCGACGACGACCGGCGCGGAGAAATCGCGCAGCAGCGAGGGCACCGGCTCGACCGGCACGTCGACGAAACGCAGGGTCGTGCGGGTTTCGGTCAGCTCGAACACGCGGCTGAAGACCGGAGTCGACGTGGCGGCCTCGCCATCGAGGCGCAACGGCAGGTCCGTCCCCGTGGGGCCGACGAGGCCGATCGTGAACGGGATCAGCAGCGGGTCCTTCGCGGTCTTGATCGCCGGATTGTCCGGATAGGATTGCGTTAGCGTCAGTTCATAGGTTCGCGCGGCCGGGTCATAGGCGCCACGCACCGCGACGCGCGGCGTGCCCGCCTGGCTGTACCAGCGCTCGAATTGCGACAGGTCGCGCTGGTTCGCATCCGCCATCGCGGCGCGGAAATCGTCGCAGGTCACGGCCTGGCCGTCATGACGGCGGAAGTACAGGTCCATGCCGGCGCGAAACCCCTCGCGCCCGAGCAGGGTCTGATACATCCGCACCACCTCGCCGCCCTTCTCGTAGATCGTGACGGTGTAGAAATTGTTGATTTCCTGATAGCTCTCGGGCCGTACCGGGTGCGCCATCGGTCCGGCATCCTCGGCGAACTGCGTCTGGCGCAGCATGCGCACGTCCTCGATGCGCTTGGTCGCGTGGGCGCTGCCGGTATCGCGGAGCCGGGCCGCGCCGCCGCTGTTTCCTTCGCCCGCCGCCATGTCGGCGGAAAACTCCTGATCGCGAAAGACCGTCAGCCCTTCCTTCAGGCTCAACTGAAACCAGTCGCGGCAGGTGATGCGGTTGCCGGTCCAGTTATGGAAATACTCGTGGCCGACGACGGCTTCGATGTTCGCGTAATCGGCATCGGTCGCGGTCTCGGGACGGGCCAGCACGTATTTCGTGTTGAAGATGTTGAGACCCTTGTTTTCCATCGCGCCCATGTTGAAATCGCTCACGGCGACGATCATGAAGCGGTCCAGATCCAGGCCCAGCCCGAAGCGGCGTTCGTCCCAGCGGATCGAATGGATCAGCGAATCGAGCGCGTGCCGCGTCTTGTCCAGATCGTGCGCCTCGACCCAGACCTGCAGGAGCTTGCGCTGGCCGCTGGCGTCGGTGATCGTTTCCTCGACGCAGGAGAGCTTGCCCGCAACCAGCGCGAACAGATAGCTCGGTTTGCGAAACGGGTCTTCCCAGCGGGCGAAATGCCGGCCGTCTTCCAGCATGCCGGTCTCGACCAGATTGCCGTTCGACAACAGCACCGGGTAGGCTTCGCGGTTCGCGCGCAGCGTCACGGTGTACACCGACATCACGTCGGGGCGGTCCGGGAAGAAGCTGATCTTGCGAAAGCCTTCCGCTTCGCACTGGGTGAAGAAGTTGCCGTTCGACACATAAAGCCCCGACAACGACGTGTTCTCGGCCGGCTTGCAGGCGGTGACGAGCGTCAGCTCGAAGGTCTCGGGCACATCGTCGATCACCAGGCCCGTGGCCGTGAGCTGCGACGCGCAGGCGTGACCGTCGATGCTGGCCGACAGGAGTTCGAGTTCCTCGCCCATCAGTTCGAGGCGGCGCGTGAAGACCGCGTCCGGGTTGCGCCGGATCGTCATCCGGTTGCGGGTGATCGTGTGATCGGCCAGCAGGTCGAATTCGAGATCGACGGTATCGATCAGAAAGGCCGGCGGCGCGTAGTCGTGCCGGCTGATGACGGGGTTGACGGCGGGACTGGCCGGCGAAGCGGTGCTGATATCGGGCATGATGATCCAGGCGGTCGGGAGCCGCGCGCTGAGCGCGGCGGGGCAATCGGTCCATTGTACAAAAGCTGGCCGATACCGGCCCGTGGTCATTTTTATTGCGTGAAAAAAACCGTGCGCGGCGGGATGGCATGCATTCCGGGGTCTGCCGGTTTGCGGCGATAATGGCAACGGATGCATTGCCGCGCGGGCTCGAACGATATCCGTGCACGCCCGTGCGATCTGGTTGGAGAAGGGACCCCATGATGACGATCGAACGTTGCCGCGGCCGCCTGCTGGCGGTCGTCACCATCGCGCTGAGCGGCTGCGCGAATTATCTGAGCGCGAACGTCACCGCCTTTCAGGACTGGCAGGGCAGCGACCGCGACCGGACCTATACGTTCGAGCGCACGCCCGCCCAGGAAAACGATCTGGAGCAGGCGGCGTACGAGGGACTGGTCGATCGGGAGCTGTCGACCTACGGCTTCCGGCGCGTCGCGCCGCCGCCGGAGCAGACGGGGGCGAAAGGTGGCGCTGGCGGCACCGGCGGTACCGGCGCGGCGGCGCACTATGGCGTCAGCCTCACCTACGGTCAGCGCGACACCGTCGCCTATGCGCCGCAGTTCCTGGATTACGGCGGTTGGGGTTTCGGCGGTCCGTGGGGCGGTGGCCGGGGCGCGTGGGCCGGACGGGGCGGCGCGTTCGGCGCCGGCTGGGGAACGGCGCCGATCGTCGACGTGCCGTACGCCGCATCGGCCTCGCAGTTGACGCTTCGTATCCGCGAGCGGCCGAGCGGACGCGAAGTCTACAAGGTGAGCGTGCGTTACGACGGCGAGCGAACCGCGCTGCCGGTCGTGATGCCGTATCTGGTGCGCGGCGCGCTGTTCGATTTTCCGATGCCGAACGGCACGAGTCGCGAGGTGCGCATCCCGTTGGGCAAACGCCACGCGAGCGCGACGAACGAGGTTGCGCTGCCGGCGTCCGGCCCGGCACGCTAGCCGCGCCCGCCGCGTGGCTGTCGTGCGCGCCGCACCGTCGTCCTGATACATTGCCGCACGCCGCAATGTTTTACTGCGCGGCGTCCCAGTGCCGGTCGAGCCGCGCCATCATGCCGGCGCGTTCGTCCGCGGAGATGAATGCCGCCTCGAAGCTGTTCGCGGCGATCGTGCGGACCTCGGCGGCGCTCAGCGTCAGCGCGTCCGCCGCGGCGATGTAGTTCGCGTTTACGTAGCCGCCGAAATAGGCCGGATCGTCCGAATTGATCGTGATCGCGACGCCGGCGTCGAGCAGGGACTTGAGCGTGTGCTTGCGCATGTCGTCGAACACGCAAAGTTTCAGGTTCGACAGCGGGCAGACCGTCAGGGCGATACGGCTGTCGGCCAGCCGCCGCACCAGCGCCGGGTCCTCGCTCGCCCGCACGCCGTGATCGATCCGGTCGACTTTGAGCAGATCGAGCGCCTGATAGATGTAGTCCGGCGGTCCTTCTTCCCCCGCGTGCGCGACGGCCCGCAGTCCGGCACGGCGCGCCTGCGCGAACACGCGCTCGAATTTGCTGGGGGGGTGCCCCAGCTCGGACGAATCCAGGCCGACACCGATCAACCGGTGGGCGTAGCGCCCGAGCAGCGGCAGCGCCTGCGCGAGCGCTTCATGCGCGGATTCCTCCGACAGATGCCGCAGGAAGCAGAGGATCAGGCGGCTGGAGAAGCCGTCGGCGCGTTCGGCCTCGGCCAGCGCCGCCTCGATGCCTTCGAGCATGGCGGCCATCGGCACGCCGCGTTCGGTATGCGTCTGCGGGTCGAAGAAGATCTCGGAGTGGATGACGTTGTCCGCGCGCGCGCGTTCGATGTAGGCGCGCGTCATCTGATAGAAGTCTTCCGCCTCGAGCAGCACGCCGGCGCCGGCGTAATACACGTTCAGGAAGGATTGCAGATCCGTGAATGCGTAGGCGGCGCGCAGGGCTTCGATCGACGCATACGGCAACGTGATGCCATGCCGTTCGGCGAGCGCGAAAATGAGCTCGGGCTCGAGCGAACCCTCGATGTGGATATGCAGTTCGGCCTTCGGCGAGCCGGCGATCTGATGCAGGAAAGTGGGATCCATGGTCGATTCCAGTAGGGGCGAAGGGAGGACGGGCGGAGCGTGGTTGAGTGTAGCCGTAGCGGGCATTGCCCTGCCGCCAGAATCAGTCGCGCCACTCGGTCCGGGAGGAGAACGCGGGCGTGCGGCCCAAACCCGGCCCGCCCGGCTGGCCTGGCGCGATCGCGGGCTGCACGTCGTGCCGATGACGTCGTTCGCGCACCTGCAGCAGTTGCGCGGCGATCGAGACGGCGATGATCTCCGGGGCGCCGCCCCGCACTGCCTCGATGCCGATCGGGCAATGCATGCTGCCGATCCGCAGCGGGTCGATGCCGCGCGCGGCGAACAGATGCGCCATCGCGTGGCGCTTGGCGTGCGAGCCGATCACGCCGAGGTAGGCATGGTCGCCGCGCCGCAGCACGCGTTCGGCCAGTACCTGATCGAGCGCGTCGCTATAGGTCGCGATGACGAAGCTGGACTGCGGCGGCGCGCTCGCGACGCACGCCGGTGGATCGTCGCACGCATCGGCGGTGACATTGGCCGGCAGACCGTCGCCGACGCGGGCGGCCAGTTGCGCCGGCCGGTCGTCGATCCAGCTCACCTGGCAGGGCAGGGTGGCGAGAATGCGCACCAGTGCCGCGCCCACGTGCCCGGCGCCGAACAGCATGACCGGGAAGGGCGCCAGCACGATGGTCTCGGTCAGGAGCGGGCCGGCGTCCCAGAGCAGGCAATCGGGCACCGCGGCGGGTTCGGCGTCGGACAGCAGCACCGGGCTCGTATCGGCGAAGCTGACGGTCCGCACGCTCGCCTCGCCGGCGCCGAAGCGCTTGCCCAGCGCGCTGACCCAGCCGAGATCGGCGATGGTCAGCCGTTCGAAGGCGAGCGTCGCCACGCCCCCGTAGGGTTCGTTCGAAGCGATCCGTTCGAGGCGGCGCGCCGTGCCGGGCGCGGTATCGCGCAGCAGCAAGCGGCCGATTTCGATGGCCCGCCATTCCAGCGGACCACCGCCGACGGTATGGAAGGCACGGTCGCGCGCGACGATCATCTTGACGCCGGTCTCGCGTGCGGCGTTGCCGTCCGTGGCGGCGACCGTGACCAGCACGGCGTCGTCGCCATGCACCAGGAGCTGCTGAAGGTCGCTCAGCCAGGCGTGCCAGCCCTGCATCGTCATGCCCCGTCGATCAGTCGCGGCCGCGGCCGCGTCGCGCCACCAGCAGCGCCACGCCGGCGGCGACGAAGCCGATCAGCGACCAGGTCGGCAGCGACAGGCCCAGCACCGGCGGATAGGGCGTCTCGCACAACCCCGCCGTGCGAAAGACCCCGGGCAGCCAGCGCGCCGGCGGCAGGCCGTCGACGATCGGCTGCAGTACGTCGAAGCCGCAACTGCGCATCGAGGCGAGGATCCACACATGGCGTGCCGCGGCGATGCCGCCGCCCAGCGCCGACAACAGCGCGAGCCAGACGAAGAGGGTGCGGCCGGCGCCACGCCGCGGGAACGCGGCGGCGCAGAAAGCGAACAGCGCGACCAACAGGAAACCATAGCGCTGCAGGATGCACAGGGGACAGGGGTCCTCGCCTCTGGCGTACTGGAAATACAGCGCGCCGCCCACCAGCGCGAGGCAGACGATGCCCAGCGCGATCAGGGCGCGACGGGGGCGGCGGTCGGTGGCGGAGGGCGTGGACGAGTAGGCGTTCAGGGTCATCGAAAGGGCCAGGTTGAGGGCGGCAGGCGCAGCGCCGCGCTGCCAGCGATTGTATCGCGGACCGGCGCCGCGTCCGGCGTCGCGCACGCGCGGCACGCGTTTTCTTGCATCGTGGTGCGATTCTTCAGTAAGCTTTCATTTTTCTTTCGCATCGATTGGCGGCCGCGCCGCTTCCGTCCGGACCTCATCGCCACAGGAGCGCGCCATGCATCATGCGATCGGTTTCATCCAGGACCTGGCGGTGATCATGGCGATCGCCGGCATCATGACGATCGTGTTCCAGCGGCTCAGGCAGCCGCTGGTGCTGGGCTACATCGTCGCCGGCGTGGTGATCGGCCCCTACACGCCGCCCTTCGCGCTGGTGCACGACCAGAACACGATCTCCACGCTGGCCGAACTCGGGGTCGTCTTCCTCCTGTTCTCGCTGGGGCTCGAGTTCAGTCTGCGCAAACTGTTCCGCGTGGGCATGACGGCGCTCGTCGTGGCGCTGGCGGAGATTGTCCTGATGCTCTGGCTCGGGTTCGAGATCGGCCGGTTCTTCGGCTGGAAAGCGATGGACGCGTTGTTCCTCGGTGCGATGCTTGCCATCTCCTCCACCACCATCATCGTCAAGGCGCTCGACGAACTCGGCATGAAGCGCGAGCGCTTCGCGCAACTGGTGTTCGGCATATTGATCGTCGAGGATGTGCTGGCGATCGCGATGATCGCACTGCTCTCGGGCGTGGCGAGCAGCGGCTCGGTCGACTCGTACGACGTCGCGGTGACGCTGTGCCGGCTGGTGCTGTTCATGACGGTGTCGCTGGTGGTCGGCATCTCCCTGGTGCCGCGGTTGTTGCACTACGTCGCCGGTTTCGGCAGCAACGAAGTCCTGCTGATCACCGTGCTGGGTCTGTGCTTCGGTTTCTGCCTGATCGTCGTCAAGCTCGACTACAGCATCGCGCTGGGCGCCTTTCTGATCGGCGCGATCATCGCCGAGTCGCGTCACGTGCAGGCGATCGAGCGCCTGATCGAGCCGGTACGCGATCTCTTCAGCGCGATCTTCTTCGTCGCCATCGGATTGATGCTCGATCCGCGGGTGCTCGCGCAGCACACGATGCCGATCCTCGTGATCTCGCTCGCGGTGATCGTTGGCAAGATCGTCAGTTGCGGTCTGGGCACTTTTCTCGCCGGCAACGATGCCCGCACGTCGATGCGGGTGGGCATGGGCCTGTCGCAGATCGGCGAATTCTCCTTCATCATCGCCTCGCTTGGCATGTCGCTCAAGGTCACCAGCCATTTTCTGTACCCGATCGCGGTCGCCGTCTCGGCGCTGACCACGTTCAGCACGCCCTATCTGATCCGCGGCGCGGATCCGCTGACCCGGCGTCTGGCGTGCACGATTCCGCCGTCCGTTGCGCGCGCCGCCGGTTTCTATACCCAATGGGTGCAGGGGCTGTCGGCGGTGGGCGAGAAGGCGCCGCTGCGCGACATGGTGCGGCGCGTCGTCAAGCAGATCGCGATCAACCTGGCGCTGGTGGCCGCCATCTTCATCGGCGGCGCCTATTTCTCGCCGACGCTCGAGGCCTGGATCGCGCCCTGGGTGCCGAGCGCGCGAGCGCGCAGCGCGCTGCTGTGGGGCGGGGCGCTGCTGCTGTCTATGCCCTTTCTGGTGGCGGTGTACCGCAAGCTGAAATCGCTCAGTCTGCTGCTGGCGGAAATCGGCGTGCAGCCCGCGCTCGCGGGACGCTTTACGAGCGGTCTGCGGCGCGCGATCGCCGAAGTGGTCGCGGGCGCGGCGATGCTCGGCGTGTTCGTGCTGGTGGTGGCGCTGAGCGGGCGCATCCTGCCGCCGGTCGATCTGCTGATCGCGGTGCTGGCAGGCGCGGCGGTCTTGCTGGGCGCGACCTGGCGGTGGTGGATACGCATCCATGCCCGCTGGCAGATCGCGCTGCGCGAGACCCTCGAACAGGGGGGCGACGACCGCTGATGCCGCGGGCGCGCGTTGCGCGGCCGTGAAGGCGGCTGTGACGGCGGCTGTGACGGCGCGGCAGACGCGCATCCTGGCGCGCGGGCCTGATTGCTGCTGTATCGGGGATTATGGATAATCGACGCATTGTTGCGTCCACCGTTATCCCGACAGGAGTGTCCCGCCCATGACCGAGAAACCCGTGGATCTGCCCGAAGAAATGGGGCCGCCCGCCGCGAACGCGCCGGTGTCGCCAACGCGATCGCCCGTGGCCGGCGATACCGATGCGCCGACGCAGCGTGCCGCTGCCTATGGCGCTGCCGCCTGGACGCAGGCGCATCCGGAAGGGATGGGAGGGCTGGAAGCCACGCCGCCTCACTCATCCGCCGCGCCCGCCGCCGCGCCGTCGGCAGCGCCATTGGAGGAACCCGCCGGCGCGCCGCCGCAGCGCGCCCCGGCGTATGGCGCCGCCGCCTGGACGCAGGCGCATCCGCAAACCGGCGCGGCATCGGGCGCGGCCCTGTCCGAGCACATGCCCGACGCCACGTCGCCCGCGCGCCCGCCGGCCGATCCGCCCACCGGGCCCGCCGCGGCGCCACGTTATGAAAAAAGCTCCGAGTCGGCCTGGACGGTGCTGGGACGCATCGTCAACGCCCGTGCCCGCTCGGTGTTCGATCGCGCCGGACAGCGCCTCACCCAGCGCACGCTGAAGATCGGCGTCTCGGCGCGGATCTTCCATCCCGAACCGGGCGCCAAGGGACTGCGCGGCAAGACGCTGCAATACCTGGAGGAGTCGATCTCGCACTGGGTGATGTCGCGCGACGTGCTGGTGTTCATGGTGCCCACGGTGGGGCAGCGCGGCATGCTGCACCCCAGCAATATCCGTCTGCGCGATTACGCGAAGCACCTCGACGCGCTGGTCCTGCAAGGCGGCGCCGACGTGTCTCCGCAATCCTTCGCCGGTTCGCCGGATGCGCCGGTGACCCAACCCGAATGGCCTGGCGACCGGGTGCGCGACATGTACGAACTCGAGCTGCTGCACGAGTTCATCGAGTCGGGCAAACCGGTGCTGGGGATCTGTCGCGGCTGTCAGTTGATCAATGTCGCATTCGGCGGCACGCTGTATCAGGACATCGCCACCGACGTCCCGAGCGCCGGCATCCATGTGAACGATCAATACGACCGGTTGAACCACGCGATCCGGTTTCCTGCGGATTCCACGCTGATGGGCATGTTCGGCGGTCGCGAGCATGCGCTGGTGAACTCGATCCATCACCAGGCGGTGTCGCAACTCGGCCGCGATCTGCGCGTCGAGGCGGTGTCCGAAGGCGACGGCATCGTCGAGGCGATCCGTTACCGCAAGGCGCCGTTCGTCGTCGGCGTGCAGTGGCATCCGGAGTTCCACCACCCCGACGGCACGGGCTTGCTCGATTGCTCGCCGCTGCTCGATCATTTCCTGCGCGCCGCCCGCGAGACGCGGTTGTAGGCACCGCCGCCCGTCATCCTATTTTTGACGGCGACATTCGGCCGCAGCTTGAATTATGATTGCGGGCACAAGGCATGACGGTACAACCGAGAGGACTTGCCGGCGCGTCACAACGGTTGTGGATATGGAGAGGAAGAAGAGACATGGCAGAAGCAGCGGTACAGGAAAACAAGGCCAGGACCGTTTTCCGCGTGGTCAGCGGAAACTTTCTGGAAATGTACGATTTCATGGTGTACGGCTATTACGCCTCGGCGATCGCCAAGGCGTATTTTCCGGCGAACAGCGACTTCGCGTCGCTGATGTTGTCCCTCTCGGTGTTCGGCGTCGGCTTCCTGATGCGTCCTCTGGGTGCGATCTTCCTGGGGGCGTATATCGATCATCACGGCCGGCGCCAGGGCCTGATCGTGACGCTGACATTGATGGCGGCGGGCACGCTGCTGGTGGCGGTGGTACCCAGCTATTCGACGATCGGCATTCTCGCACCGGCGCTCGTGCTGCTAGGGCGTCTGCTGCAGGGCTTTTCCGCCGGCGTGGAACTGGGTGGCGTGTCGGTGTATCTGGCTGAAATGGCCACGCCGGGCCGCCGGGGCTTCTACTGCGCATGGCAGTCGGGCAGCCAGCAGGTCGCGGTGATCTTCGCCGCGCTGATAGGCGTGATGCTGCATGCCTGGCTGCCGGTCGAGCAAATGACCAACTGGGGATGGCGCGTGCCGTTCATCGTCGGTTGCCTGATCGTACCCTTCATCTTCGCGATCCGTCGTTCGTTGCAGGAAACCGAGGAGTTCCTGGCCCGCAAGCATCGTCCGTCGGTCGGCGAGATCTATCGCTCGATGCTCACCAACTGGCGCATCGTGGTGGCCGGCATGATGATGGTCGTGATGACCACCGTCTGCTTCTACCTGATCACCGCGTACACCCCGACGTTCGGCCGCACCGAACTGCATCTGTCGAGCATCGATGTGCTGGTGGTCACCGTCTGCGTGGGCATTTCGAACCTGATCTGGCTGCCGTTGATGGGCGCACTGTCGGATCGCGTGGGCCGTCGTCCGATCCTGATCGTGTTTACCGTGCTGACGCTGCTGACGGCCTACCCCGCGATGCGCTGGCTGGTGGCGGATCCGTCGTTCGCACGCCTGCTCGAAGTGGAGTTGTGGCTGTCCTTCCTGTTCGGCAGCTATAACGGCGCGATGGTCGTCGCGCTGACCGAGATCATGCCGGTCGAGGTGCGGACCGCCGGCTTCTCGCTGGCGTACAGCCTGGCGACCGCGCTGTTCGGCGGTTTCACGCCGGCGATCTCGACCTTCCTGATCCACTGGACCGGGAACAAGGCCGCGCCCGGCCTGTGGCTGTCGTTCGCGGCGGCCTGCGGTTTGGTCGCCACCCTGATTCTGTTCAAGAGTCAGGAATCGCGGCAACGCTATAAACTCGCCTAGCGCGGCGGGCTGAAAACCCGCGCCCCGGTCGATCCATCGCGGATCGTCCCCCGCCCGGGGCAAGCATCAGCCGGACGATGCCTTGCCGACGGCGCCGGCCAGCATCTCGGCCACCGCCTGCACGACGTCGCTCCAGTCGCGGCGCGTGCGCTGACGAAACAAGCGGGCCGCCGGATACCAGAGGTTGTTGCCCGCCACGTCGCACGCGTCCCAACGCCAGTCCGCGGCGAGTGGCAGCATGATGGCGAGCGGCGCGGCCAGTGCGCCGGCGAGATGCGCGACCGAGGTATCGACGCTGAGCACCTGATCGAGCTGAACGATCGCGGCGGCCGTGTCGGCGAAATCCTGGAAAGCGTCGCTGGCGAAGACGAGGGACGCGCGCTCGGCCACGGTTGCCAACACCGCGCGGTCATCGGCATCGATCTCGGTTTGCAGTACGTGCCATTCGATGTCGCGCAGCGCGAACAGCGGCAGCAGCGCGTCGAGCGGCACGGCGCGTTTGTCGAAAGCGGGAGCGGAAGGGGCGTCCGGGGCGTGGCGCATGAGATCCGGGCGGCGCCCGGACCAGGCCAGCCCCACGCGCAGCGGGCCGACGGGACCGGTGGGATCAGTGGGGCGCGCAGTGCGCCGCCGCAGGCGTGTGGCGAGCCGGCCGGGCCACGCGCGTAGGACGGGAGCGCGGCCACCGGCCGCCGGGGCATCGGCCCGCAAGGTGGGTTCGCCGGGCAGCCAGAGATAAGGCGGCGCAGGCGGCGTCTCGCCGATTCCCAAGGCCAACGGCAGGCTCGTCAACGGACAGTGCGCATCCACCGGCGGCAAGGGGGCGTCCTCGTTCAGCAGCGTTACGCCGGCGGCATCGGCGGCCGGCACCAGGAGGCGCGACAGCGGCGCGGGCACCGCAAGCACCACGTGCGCGACGCGTGCCGCGACCAGCGGTACGAAGCGAAAGAACTGCAGCGTGTCGCCGAATCCCTGTTCCGCGTGCACCAGCAAGGTCAGCGGTGCACGGCCCCGCGCCGCGTCGACATCGGCCGGCAGGCCGGACCAGCGGGGCACGGCGAACTGCGCTTGCGTGGCCCATACGGCGAGCCGCGCTTCGTAATCCTGCCAGGCTTGTCGATCGCCGCCTTCCGCAAGTCGCAGCGTCGCGCGCGCGAAGCGTCCCATGGCCGACGCGGGCGCGAGGCGCAGGGCCTCTTCGACGGCGGCCAGCGCCGCGGCGCGCTCGCCCGTCTCGAAACGCGCGCTGGCGAGGTTCTGCCAGCCGAGCGCGAACTCGGGGTCGAGTTCGGTCGTCCGCACGAAATGTCGCGCCGCCTCCTCCTGGCGGTCCAGTGCGGCGTAAGCGCAGGCCAGCTCGTGGTGCGCGAGGGCGAAATCGGGCGCCAGCCGCACCGCGCGTTCGAGCGGCGCGCTCGCCTGATCGGGGTCGCCGCCCAGCGCCACCGCCTGTCCGAGATTGACCAGCGCCGGCACGAAGTCGGGATCGATGCGCAAGGCATCGCGAAAATGCCAGAGCGACTCGGCGAGATCGCCCTGTGCCTTGATGGCGAGCCCAAGGTTGTTGTGCGTACCGGCATGCCGGGGCCGGATCGCCAATGCCGCCCGGTGCGCCTGTTCGGCAAGGTCGTGGTGGCCGAGCGCCGCCAGCGTGACGCCGCGGCTGTCATGGACCGCTGCTTCTGCGGGCAGGATGGCCAGGGACGCGTCGAAACAGCGCAACGCATCCGCCGGACGTCCTGCGGCAGCCTCGTGACGGCCGAGTGCGGCATGCGCCGCGGCCGCGATTTCCGGCACGGCGGAGCGGGCGGTATGCGCGAACGCCTGGTGTGCGGCATCGCGATCGCCCAGGCTTTGCAAGGCATGCCCGAGATTGAGGCGGGCCGCGTCGTGGTCCGGCCGGCGCGCCAGCACATCGCGAAAACACACGCATGCATCGCCGGCACGCTGTCGTTGCAGATAGAGCACGCCGAGCCAGTATCGCGCCTCGGCCGGCTGCACCTCGGCCGGCCGCACCGCTTCCCCGCCATCGGTCGCGGAGGGCTGCGGCGCCGCGGTAGGGCGCGAGGGTGCAGCAGCCTCGGGGACGTTCGCCAGAATGGACAGATAGGCGCGTTCGGCCTCGTCGAGGCGGCCGGCGCGATGCGCGTCGAGGGCGCGCGAAAGAGGCGAGGGGGGGGACGAAGCGGCGGCCAAGGCGATCTCGGTTCGTAAACGGCAACGGCCCCCGAAGGGGCCGCAGTCCCTATTCTGTTGCCAAGCCGGGAAGGCTCCGTAAGCGGATTTAGGCCGCTACAGCGTAAATGTCATCATTAGCATTTACAAATTTGTGCGCATTACGTGCGTCACCTTTCGAGCCGTCCGCTTCCGTATCCTCACCCCGTCGAAACCAGGTCGACCCCATCAGATAACCGCGCAGTGGATGTGCGGCGCACGGGCATTTGGTGGAGCCGGGGGGAATCGAACCCCCGTCCGAAGCGCACCAACATGGCAGTCTTTGTACGACTATGCCGCTAGTCTATCACGACTTCGAATCGGTCAGGCCGCGCAGCAACGTGGTGAGCGCATCGGGGGAGTCGATCAGCAGGTCCGCGCCCCATTCAGCCGGCGGCAGGTCGTTGCCGCAATAGCCGTAGGCGGCCGCCACTGTATACATACCCGCGGCATGACCGGCCTGGATGTCGCGCAGGTCGTCGCCGACATACAGAATGTCGGCGGGCGCGACGCCGATCAACTCGGCGGCGTGCAGCAACGGCGCCGGGTGCGGTTTCGCATGCGCGGTGGTGTCGCCGCCGACCACGCAGCCCGCACTGGGTTGCAGCAACAGTTGCTCGACCAGCGGGCGCGCCAGCCGTTCCGCCTTGTTCGTGACGATGCCCCAGCGGATCTCGCGTTCGACGAGGGTTGCCAGCAGGGCGTCGATGCCGGGAAAGAGCGTCGTCTCGACACACAGGTCCGCGGTGTAGTTGGCGAGGAATTCGTCGCGCATCGGCAGGTAATCGGGGTGCTCCGGCATGATGCCGAACGCGACCCCGAGCAGTCCGCGTGCGCCGGACGACGCCACTTTGCGCAAGGCCTCGAGCGGCACCAGCGGCAAGCCGCGGTCGCGCAGCATGGTGTTGGCGGCGGCCGCCAGGTCCGGCGCCGTGTCGGCCAGGGTACCGTCGAGATCGAACAGGACGGCTTTCGCCAGGCCGATGGGTTTTTCGCTTACCGGCGCGGCTTCGGGGACCTGCATCAGGTCGGCATCGGACATGTCAGGCACTCCGCTGGCAGGCGAACATGTAATTGATGCTGGTGTCGTCCGACAGCGAGAAGCGCTGGCTGAACGGGCGGTAGGTGATGCCCTTGAAGCCATGCGGCGTGAGGCCCGCGGCGCGGGCGAAACCGGCGAGTTCGGACGGGCGGATGAAGCGCTCGTAATCGTGCGTGCCGCGCGGCAGCAGCCGGGCGATGTATTCGGCGCCGATCACCGCGAACAGATAGGCCTTCGGGTTGCGGTTCAGGGTCGAGAAGAAGACCCAGCCCCCCGGACGCACGAGCGTCGCGCAGGCCTGTACGATCGCGGCGGGGTGCGGCACGTGTTCGAGCATTTCCATACAGGTGACCACGTCGAAACTGCCCGGCTCGCGCGCGGCCAGCGCTTCGGCGGCGATTTCCTCGTACTCGACCGCGACGCCGGTCTCGAGCGTGTGGAGATCCGCCACCCCAAGGGCTTCGGAGGAGAGATCGATGCCCTTGACGCGTGCACCGGCGACCGCCATCGATTCGGACAGGATGCCGCCGCCGCAGCCGATGTCGAGCACGCGTTTGCCGGCGAGGGGCGCAAGCGTGTCGATCCAGCCGAGGCGCAGCGGGTTGAGTTCGTGGAGCGGACGGAATTCAGCGCGGGGATCCCACCAGCGGGAAGCGATATCGCTGAATTTTTGCAGTTCGTGGGGATCGGCGTTCATGGTGTCTGGAGGATTCACAATAAGTCCAGTATATCGCCAGGCAGGCCGGAGGTTCGCGCTGCGGGAGCAAACGCGACGGAAAACGCGACACGAGCGTACCGGTCAGTGTCGGGGGGAAAAGGGCGAGCAGGAAAAAAGGGCAAAAAAAAGCCCTGCCGAAGCAGGGCTTTTCGACGTCCTACCGCTGATTACTGCTGAGCGGGCTGCGTCGTTTGCGTTTGCTGCGTGCCGACCACTTCCACTTCCACGCGGCGGTTCGGTGCCAGGCACGAAATCAGCGCCTTGCGGTTCTTCTGGTTGCAGTTCGTCACAACCGGGTTGCGCTTGCCCTTGCCTTCCGTATAGATACGGTTGGCTTCGACGCCCTTGCTGACCAGATAGGCCTTCACGGCTTGCGCGCGACGCTGCGACAGGCGATCGTTGTAACGATCCGAGCCGATACGGTCGGTGTAGCCGGTGGCAACCACCACCTCGAGATTCAGACCCTGAATCTTCGTCGCGAGGTCGTCGATGGCGCGCTTGCCGGCCGGCTTCAGCACAGCCTTGTCGAAGTCGAACAGCGTGTCGGCCTGGTACGTCACCTTCTGGCTGGTGATGACCGGAGCCGGTGCCGCTTCGACCGGTGCCGGCGGCGTCGGTGCCTGCGCAACCAGGGCGCCGTCGCACTTCGCGTTGGCGGTCGCCGGGGTCCAGAACGCATCGCGCCAGCACAGTTCGTTCGTGCCGTTCATCCAGACGTATTCGCCCGTGCCGTTCACCCAGTTGTCATTCGTCGCCTGGCGCGAGGCCGGCACCGATTGCGCGAATGCCGAGGCTGCCGTCACTGCGGAAGCTGCGATGAAGGCGAGCTTTGAAAATTTATTCATATTTCTCCTCTCGAAATTGAGATTACCGCAGCTTTCCTGCGAGCCTGATCACGTGGACAAGTCTTAGACCGCTCGGAGTATAACACTGCTCCCGACCGGGGATAGAGCGGGAACATGCCGAGAAAAGTCTGACTTCTGCGACGCATTTTGCCATACGGCGATGACGCTTTCGATAAAAATATGGAACCTTTGCGGACGACGTTGGTCGCGGCTGTGGTGCGCTTGCAACATCGTGAAATATCCCATGGCGACCCTTGCGCGGGACGCCGTTCTGGTCTCTCCACGCCAGTCGTGCAGATCGCTTCTATCGGCCCGGAAGGCGGGCCCGGCGGCATCCTCATGGGTCCCTACAGGCGGGGCAGTCGATAGGCGCTGGAGACGGGTCTGCGCCATGTTAAAATCGCCGGATGTGGTTCACCAGGGCGGGCGCCGTGGCGCTCGTTCCGTCAACGATACGGACAATGGATCAATTCGCGAAAGAGACTATCCCCATCTCCCTTGAGGAGGAAATGCGCCGTTCGTATCTCGATTACGCGATGAGCGTGATCGTGGGGCGGGCGCTTCCGGATGTACGTGACGGCCTCAAGCCCGTGCACCGCCGGGTGCTCTACGCGATGCACGAGCTGAACAACGACTGGAACCGCGCCTACAAGAAGTCCGCCCGTATCGTCGGCGACGTGATCGGTAAATACCACCCGCACGGCGACACTGCGGCGTACGACACGATCGTGCGGATGGCCCAGCCGTTCTCTCTACGCTACATGCTGGTGGACGGCCAGGGCAACTTCGGTTCGGTGGACGGCGACAGCGCGGCGGCGATGCGCTATACCGAAATCCGCATGGCGAAGATCGGTCACGAACTGCTCGCCGATCTGGACAAGGAGACCGTCGACTTCGCGCCCAACTACGACGGTGCGGAGCGTGAGCCGGTCGTCATGCCGGCGCGCGTGCCGAACCTGCTGATCAACGGTGCGACCGGCATCGCGGTCGGCATGGCGACGAACATCCCGCCGCATAATTTGAACGAAGTGGTCGCTGCGTGCCAGCATTTGCTGCAGCACCCGGACTCCACCATCGACGATCTGATCGAATTCATCCCGGCCCCCGATTTTCCGACATACGGCATCATCTACGGCATCACCGGCGTGCGCGAAGGCTATCGCACGGGGCGCGGGCGCGTCGTGATGCGGGCGAAGACCCACTTCGAGGACATCGACCGCGGCCAGCGCGAATCGATCATCGTCGACGAACTGCCGTACCAGGTCAACAAGCGCACGCTGCTCGAACGCATCGCCGAACTGGTGCGCGAGAAGAAGATCGAAGGCATCTCCGATATCCGCGACGAGTCCGACAAGAGCGGCATGCGCGTCGTCATCGAGCTCAAGCGCGGCGAAGTGCCGGAAGTGATTCTGAACAATCTGTACAAGCAGACGCAGTTGCAGGACACGTTCGGCATGAACATGGTGGCGCTGGTCGACGGTCAGCCGAAACTGCTGAACCTGCGCGAGATGCTCGACTGCTTCCTGTCGCATCGCCGCGAAGTGGTCACGCGCCGGACGATCTTCGAACTGCGTCGCGCGCGCGAACGCGGTCACGTGCTGGAAGGACTGGCGGTCGCGCTGGCGAATATCGACGAATTCATCGCGATCATCAAGGCCGCGCCGACGCCGCCGGTCGCCAAGCAGGACCTGATGGTGCGGCCCTGGGATTCGGAACTGGTGCGCACGATGCTCGCGCGCGCCGAAGCCGAGACCGCCGGCGGGCGCGAAGCCTACCGGCCGGACAGTCTGCTCGCCATCTTCGGCATGGGCGACGACGGGCTGTACCGTCTCTCGGACGTTCAGGCGCAGGAAATCCTGCAGATGCGCCTGCAACGCCTGACGGGCCTGGAACAGGACAAGATCGTCGGCGAATACCGGGACATCATGGCGCAGATCGCGGACCTGCTCGATATCCTCGCCAAGCCCGAGCGGATCACCACGATCATCGGCGACGAGTTGAACGCGGTGAAGGGAGAGTTCGGCGACGCGCGCCGCTCGCACATCGAGCTGAACGCCACCGAACTCAATACCGAGGATCTGATCACGCCGCAGGACATGGTCGTGACGATGTCGCATACCGGCTACGTGAAGTCGCAGCCGCTGTCGGAATACGCGGCGCAGAAGCGCGGCGGGCGCGGCAAGCAGGCGACGCAGATGAAGGAGGACGACTGGATCGAGACCCTGTTCATCGCGAACACGCACGACCATATCCTCTGCTTCTCGAACTTCGGCCGCGTCTACTGGGTCAAGGTCTACGAGGTGCCGCAGGGCTCGCGCAATTCGCGCGGCCGGCCGATCGTCAATATGTTCCCGCTGCAGGCGGGCGAGAAGATCACGGTGGTGCTGCCGGTGCGCGAGTTCTCGGCGGACCGCTACGTGTTCATGTCGACGGCGCTCGGCACCGTCAAGAAGACGCCGCTCGAGGCGTTCAGCCGGCCGTTGCGCAAGGGCATCATCGCGGTCAACCTGGACGAGGGCGACTATCTGATCGGCGTGGCGATCACCGATGGCCAGCACGACGTGATGCTGTTCTCGGATGCCGGCAAGGCGGTGCGCTTCGATGAAAACGACGTGCGGGCGATGGGCCGCGAGGCGCGCGGCGTGCGCGGCATGCAGCTGGAGGAGGGGCAGCATTTGATCGCGATGCTGGTGGCGGGCAGCGGCGAGCAGTCGGTGCTGACCGCCACCGAGAACGGTTTCGGCAAACGCACGCCGATCGGCGAGTACACGCGCCATGGCCGCGGCACGAAGGGCATGATCGCGATCCAGACGTCCGAGCGCAACGGCCGCGTGGTGGCGGCGACGCTGGTCGAACCCACCAGCGAGATCATGCTGATCACCACGGCGGGGGTGCTGATCCGCACGCGCGTGTCCGAAATCCGTGAAATGGGGCGGGCGACCCAGGGTGTTACACTGATCAGTCTGGATGAGGGAACACGCCTGTCCGGCCTGCAACAGGTCGCCGAGACCGAAGCGGACGACGTCCTGCTCGACGAAGATACCGATGAAAATGAGAGTGACGTCGGCGCTGAAGAGTAGAATCTTGCCGGATGCGGTTTTCGGGAGAGCGGTTGCGAGCCGCGTCCGCCCTCCCGACGCACACAGGTTTGATCGAATACCCGGCCGATTCTCTGCGACTTTTATTTGGAGTGATGATGCAAACACGTTTTAAACATCTGGCGCTGCTCGCCCTGTTCGTTTCCCCGCTGTCGATGGCGCAAGCGCTGCAGGATCAAAGCGCCCCGGCACCGACCGTCGCGGTCGCGCCCGCCGACCCGGCGAAGGCCGCGGCGATCAAGGATCTGCTGAAGGCCATCGACGGCGACAAGCTGGCGAGCGCGATCGGCAACAGTGCGCAGATGCAGGCGAAGCAACTGGTCCCGGCGATTCTCTCGGACGCGCTGTCCGAGAACAAGACGCTGAACGACAAGCAGAAGCAGGCCGCCGTGCCGCAACTGCAAAAGACCGAAGTGCCGAAGCTGGTGGACGCGGCGGGCCAGGTTTTCGCGACCGAGAACTTCCGTCGCGAAGCGGTGACGGCGCAGCAGGACGCGTACAACAAGTACTATTCGACGCAGGAAATCAAGGACCTGACCACGTTCTACACGAGCCCGGCGGGCCGCAAGTTCATCCAGGTCCAGGATCAGGTCGGCCGCGACGTCGTCAATGGCCTGATGCAGAAGTACATGCCGCAATCGATCCAGGCAACGCGCTCGCAGGCGGATCGCGACGTTTCGGCGATCAAGCCGGCTGCGGCGAAGTAAGCGAATCCGCACGCCACCGGCCCTGTCGGGCGGCGTGCTCGTAGCCAACGGCTGCCACGGCAGCCGGCGATGGTGAGATAATGGCCGTTTGCGCGAAAGCGCAAACGGCCATTTTGTTTGGGCGGTTCCCGAGTCGGTTCCTCCGTCGGTCTTTCGACCGGTTCCTCCCGATGTACCGGCCGCAACGATTTCAGGTGCTTCATGCGAGCTTACAATTTTTCCGCGGGCCCCGCGGCGCTGCCTCTCGAAGTATTGCAGCAGGCCGCCGATGAAATGCTGGACTGGCAAGGTTCCGGCATGAGCGTGATGGAGATGAGCCATCGCGGGCGGGAATACACGTCGATCCACGAGGCGGCGCTCGGGGACCTGCGGGAACTGTTGGCGATCCCGTCCAGCCACCGGGTGCTGCTGATGCAGGGCGGCGGACTGGCGGAAAACGCGATCGTGCCGCTCAACCTGCTGGGCGCGCGCCGGCGTGCGGATTACGTCGTGACCGGCTCGTGGTCGGGCAAATCGCAGAAGGAAGCGCTGCGCTATTGCGACGCGCACGTCGCCGTGTCGACCGCCGCGGGCGGCTTCGTGCGCGTGCCGTCGCTGGACGAGTGGCAGCTCTCGCCGGACGCCGCCTATGTGCACGTCTGCACGAACGAGACCGTCAACGGGGTCGAATTCGCCGAGGTGCCGGCGCTGGGCGACGTGCCGCTGGTGGCCGACATCTCCTCGCACATGTTGTCGCGTCCGCTCGACATCGCGCGCTACGGCGCGCTCTATGGCGGCGCGCAGAAGAACGTGGGCATCGCCGGCCTGACCGTCGTCATCGTGCGCGAGGACTTGCTGGACCGGGCGCTGGCGATCTGTCCGTCGGCCTTCGAGTGGAAGACCGTCGCCCAGAACAACTCGATGTACAACACGCCGCCCACCTATGCGATCTACATCGCCGGTCTCGTCTGCCAGTGGCTGAAGCGTCAGGGCGGACTGGCCGAGATCGAACGGCGCAACATCGCCAAGGCGCGGCTGCTGTACGAAACCATCGATCGCAGCGCCTTCTACGCGAACCCGGTGCAGCCCGACGCCCGCTCCCGGATGAACGTGCCGTTCACGCTGGCGGACGAATCGCGTAATGCCGCCTTTCTGGACGGCGCGCGCGAACGCGGCCTGACCCAGTTGAAGGGGCACAAGAGCGTCGGCGGCATGCGCGCGTCGATCTACAACGCCATGCCGATGGCGGGCGTGGAGGCGCTGGTCGATTACATGACCGCATTCGAACGCGAGCAGGCCTGATGAAAGACCATTCGCAAACGCCCTCGCTCGAGGACCAGCTCGTCCCGCTGCGTGCCCGTATCGACAAGATCGACGCGGAGTTGATCCGCCTGCTCAACGAGCGGGCCGGCGTGGCGCACGAAGTCGGCGAGGTGAAGAAGGTGTTCGACGCGCCCGTATTCCGCCCGGAGCGGGAGCAGCAGGTGATCGCCCGCTTGCAGGGGTTGAGCCGGGGCCCGCTGCACGATACGCATATCGCCGCGATCTGGGGCGAGATCATGTCGGCGAGCCGGGCACTGGAAAAACCCACGGTGGTCGCCTTCCTCGGGCCGGTGGGCACCTACAGCGAGCAGGCCGCGCTCGATTATTTCGGCAATTCGGCGACCGGCCTGCCGTGCCCTTCGATCGACGAGGTATTCCGCTCGGTCGAGGCCGGCGCCAGCGAGTTCGGCGTCGTGCCGGTCGAGAATTCGACCGAAGGGGCGGTATCGCGCACGCTCGACCTGTTGTTGAGCACATCCCTGTCGATCACCGGCGAGATCGCCTTGCCGATCCATCACAACCTGCTCGCGCTCGGCACGGACCTGGCCGCCATCCGGGCGGTGTGCGCGCATCCGCAGGCCATCGCGCAATGTCAGCGCTGGTTGTCGACGCATCTGCCCCATGCCGAGCGCCGCGCGGTGTCGAGCAACGCGGAGGGCGCCCGGCTGGCGGCCGCCGATCCGACGCTCGCCGCGATCGCCGGCGACCGCGCCGCCGCGCACTACGGCCTGCAGACGCCGGCCGCGCAGATCCAGGACGATGTCCACAACCGCACGCGTTTCCATGTGATCGGCGGCACGCCGCCCGCGCCGAGCGGGGCCGACCAGACGTCCCTGATCCTGTCGGTGAAGAACGAAGCGGGCGCGGTCTACCGCATGCTCGAACCGTTCGCCACCTACGGCGTATCGATGAGCCGGTTCGAATCGCGCCCCGCGCGCAGCGGCAGCTGGGCCTACTATTTCTATATCGATATCGAAGGCCATCGCGAGGAACCGCGCGTCGCCGAGGCGATCGCCGCGCTCGACAGGATCGCCGCCTTCGTGCGCGTCGCGGGTTCCTATCCCCGTGCCCGCTGAGCATCCGGTGCCGGGAGCGCCGCGGGTATCGGACCGAGGGCCGGATTTCGCCTTCGATCGCGTGCTCGTCTGCGGTATCGGCCTGATCGGCGGATCGGTGGCGCGCGCGCTGCGGCGCATGCATCGCGAGGGCCGCGCCGGCGGCGCGGGCGTGATCGCCGCTGCCGATCCGCACGCCGCAGCGCTGACGCGCGCGCTGGCGCTGGGCATGATCGACGAAGCCTGCGTGCTGGCGCCTGTCGAGGGGTCCGGAGACGACGCCGCGCCGGTGGCGGCGGACGCTGGAGGGTGGGGCGAGGCCGAGGCCGCCGCGTTCGCGCGGCTGGCGGCGCGGGCGGACCTGATCGTCCTGGCGGCGCCGGTGGCGCAGACGCGGGCGCTGCTTGCGCATGCCGCGCCCGTGCTGCGCGCCGACGCGGTGTTGACCGATGTCGGCAGCACGAAAGGGCAGGTCTGCGACGCGGCGCGTGAGCTGTTGGGCCCGCGGCACGCGCGCTTCGTCGCCGCGCATCCGATCGCCGGAGGCGAGGCCAGCGGCGTCGACGCCGGCGATGCCGCGCTGTTTGCCGGGCGCGACGTGATCCTCTGTCCGGCGCCCGACACCGCGCCCGACGCCGTGACGCGCGTCGCGGCGATGTGGCGTCTCGCCGGCGCCCGCACCGCGTGCATGACGCCCGCGCGGCACGACCAGCTTTTCGCTGGCGTCAGCCATCTGCCGCATCTCCTTGCTTTTGCGTTCATCGAGCATATTCTTCAATCGGAAGGCGCGGACGAACGCCTGGCGTTCGCCGGCCCCGGCTTCCGCGATTTCACACGCATCGCGGCGTCGAATCCGCGGATGTGGCGCGATATCTGCCTGGCCAACCGCACCGCGGTGCTGGCGGACCTCGACCGATACCTGGCGGTGCTGGGCGGCGTGCGCACGGCGCTGGCCGAAGCCGACGGCGACACGCTGGAGGCCCTGTTCTCGCGTTCCCGCGCGGCACGCGAGGGCTGGCACCCCGGCGCGGCGCGTGTCGAATCTACCGCCGCGCCTGCCACCGCGCCTGCCGCCTCGCACGCAGGCAACCGAAACGAAACGGCCGACGACCTTTCGTCGACGGCCGGCAAGCCCATGAAGAACCGGAACATATGAAGCAGCTTGAACTAGGACCTTATTCCCGCGCGAGCGGCACGCTGGCGCTGCCCGGCTCGAAAAGCATCTCGAACCGCGTATTGCTGATGGCCGCGCTGGCCGAGGGCGAGACGCGGCTCGAGAATTTGCTTGAGTCGGACGACACGCGCGTGATGCTCGACGCATTGCGCCTGCTCGGTATCGAGTGGGCACACCTGCCCGCGGACGCATCGGATCCGTCCGATGCCGCGCAACATGGCGGAAAGGGTGCAAAGGGCGAAGCGTGGCGTGTGACCGGTGCCCCGGACGGCTTTCCGGTGCGCGACGCGGACATCTTCGTCGGCAATGCGGGCACGGCGGTGCGGCCGCTGACCGCGGCGCTGGCGCTGAACGAGGGCCGCTACCGCGTCAGCGGCGTGAAGCGCATGCACGAGCGGCCGATCGGCGATCTGGTCGACGGCCTGCTCGCCGTGGGCGCGCGCATCGACTACCTCGGACAGCCCGGCTTCCCACCGTTGCAGATTCACCCCGGCGCGACCGCCGGAGCAGGCGTCGCGCGGCCGATTCGCGTGCGGGGCGACGTCTCCAGCCAGTTCCTGAGCGCGCTGCTGCTGTCGTTGCCGCGGTTGTCCGCGCACGGGCGGGCCACGGTGGAAGTCGACGGCGAACTGATTTCCAAGCCCTATGTCGACATCACGACCGGCATGATGGCGCGCTTCGGCGTACCCGTCGAGCGCGAGGGCTGGCAGCGCTTCAGCGTCGCCGCCGGCAGCCGTTACCGCTCGCCGGGCACGCTCGTGGTCGAGGGCGACGCATCGTCGGCTTCCTACTTTCTCGCCGCCGGCGTGCTGGGCGGCGGGCCGCTGCGGGTCGAGGGCGTGGGCCGCGCCAGCATCCAGGGCGATGTGCGCTTCGCCGACGCATTGACGCAGATGGGCGCCAACGTGATGATGGGCGAGCACTGGATCGAGGTGCGCGGCGTCGATACCGGGGACGGGCGCCTGCGTCCGGTCGACATGGACTGCAACCTCATCCCGGACGCGGCGATGACGCTCGCGGTCGCGGCGCTGCGCGCGTCGGGGCCGTCGATCCTGCGCAATATCGGCAGCTGGCGCGTGAAGGAAACCGACCGGATCAGCGCCATGGCGACGGAATTGCGCAAGCTGGGCGCCGACGTGCAGGAAGGCCCGGACTGGCTGCGCGTGGTGCCGCCGACGCAACTGCGCGCCGGCGCGGTGATCGATACCTACGACGACCACCGCATGGCGATGTGCTTTTCGCTGGTGAGCCTGCTGGGCGTGCCGGTCACCATCAACGACCCGGACTGCGTCGCCAAGACCTTTCCCGACTATTTCGACCGCTTCGCGCAGGTGGTGCGGTGACGGACGCGGTGGGACACCCGGTCGTGACGATCGACGGGCCGACCGCGTCCGGCAAGGGCACGGTCGCTTCGCGCGTCGCCGCGGTCCTGGGTTTTCATCTGCTCGACAGCGGCGCCTTGTACCGGCTGACCGCGCTCGCCAGCGCCCGGCAGGGCGTGGCCGCCGACGACGCCGAATCCCTTGCCGGGATCGCCGCCACGCTCGATATCCGCTTCACCGGGAACGACGTGGTGTTGGACGGATGCGACGTTTCGCACGAGATCCGTGCCGAAGCGATCGGGCTGCGCGCCTCGGCGATCGCCGTGCATGGGCCGGTGCGCAATGCCTTGTTCGCACGCCAGCGGGCGTTTCGCGAAGCGCCGGGCCTGGTGGCCGACGGCCGCGACATGGGCACGGTGATTTTTCCGGATGCCCGGTTGAAGGTGTTTCTGACCGCGAGCGTCGAGGCGCGCGCGGCGCGGCGGCTTAAGCAATTGAGCGACAAAGGTTTTTCTGCTAACATGGATGATCTGCTAAAGGATTTGCGGGAACGCGATGCGCGCGATACGGCGCGGACCGTGGCGCCGCTGAAGCCGGCGGCGGATGCGTTCCTGCTGGATACCTCCGAAATGTCGATCGAAACTGCGGTCGACGCAGTGATCGGGTGGTACCGGCGAAGCGCCTGAAGCACGGGCGCCGCAGGCATGGGACGCAGGAGCACCAGGGCAACACCCGCAGGACCGCATGACCCGCCCGGCGCAACCGGGATTGTTTTCAACCACCAACCCCCGCGTCACGACGCCACCGGTGTAGTGGACAGGCCGATACGTTTTCGCATCGGCCGTCACGACGCAGAATCGTGCCGGCATGCCGCTTCAAAGGCATCACGGCATCGATGGCCAACCGAGACGCAGTTCACAATTTTTATGTCCGACCTCCAAACCGCAACCCCCAACACCGAATCTTTTGCCACGATGTTCGAAGAGTCGCTGACTCGACAGGACATGCGCGCTGGTGAAGTGATCTCGGCTGAAGTCGTCCGCATCGATCACAACTTCGTCGTCGTCAACGCCGGGCTGAAGTCCGAAGCGTACATTCCGATCGAAGAGTTTCAGAATGACGCCGGCGAAGTCGAAGTGGAACTGGGCGATTTCGTCTCGGTGGCCATCGACGCGCTCGAAAACGGCTACGGCGACACGATCCTGTCGCGCGACAAGGCCAAGCGTCTCGCTTCCTGGCTGCAGCTGGAAAAGGCGCTCGACAACGACGAGCTGGTCACCGGCACGATCACCGGCAAGGTGAAGGGTGGTATGACGGTCATGATCAACGGTATCCGCGCATTCCTGCCGGGTTCGCTGGTCGACGTCCGTCCGGTCAAGGACACGACCGCCTACGAAGGCAAGACGCTGGAATTCCGCGTCATCAAGCTCGATCGCAAGCGTAACAACGTCGTGGTGTCGCGCCGCGCGGTGGTGGAAGCCACGCAGGGCGAAGAGCGCGCGAAGCTGCTCCAGACGCTGAAGGAAGACGCGATCGTCGACGGCATCGTCAAGAACATCACCGACTACGGCGCATTCGTCGACCTGGGCGGCATCGACGGTCTGCTGCACATCACCGACATCGCCTGGCGTCGCGTGCGTCACCCGAGCGAAGTGCTGTCCGTCGGCCAGGAAGTGCGCGCGAAGGTCCTGAAGTTCGATCAGGAAAAGAACCGCGTCTCGCTGGGCATGAAGCAGCTGGGCGACGACCCGTGGGAAGGCATTTCGCGCCGCTACCCGGCGAACACCCGCCTGTTCGGCAAGGTCACGAACATCACCGAATACGGTGCGTTCGTCGAGATCGAGTCGGGCATCGAGGGCCTGGTGCACGTGTCCGAAATGGACTGGACCAACAAGAACGTCGCGCCGAACAAGGTCGTTCAGCTGGGCGACGAAGTCGAAGTCATGGTCCTCGAGATCGACGAAGACCGCCGCCGCATCAGCCTCGGCATGAAGCAGTGCAAGCCGAACCCGTGGGACGACTTCAGCCGTAACTACAAGAAGGGCGACCGCCTGCACGGCGCGATCAAGTCGATCACCGATTTCGGCGTGTTCATCGGTCTGCCGGGCGGCATCGACGGTCTGGTCCATCTGTCCGACCTGTCGTGGAACGAGACGGGCGAGGAAGCGGTTCGCAAGTACAAGAAGGGCGACGAAGTCGACGCGCTGGTGCTGGGCATCGACGTCGACAAGGAACGCATCTCGCTGGGCATCAAGCAGATGGAAGGCGACCCGTTCAGCAACTTCGTGGCGATGAACGACAAGGGTTCGGTCGTGCGCGGCACGGTGAAGTCGGTCGATCCGAAGGGCGCGATCATCAATCTGGGCAACGACATCGAGGGTTACCTCCGTGCGTCGGAAATCGCCCAGGACCGCGTCGAAGATGCACGCAACGTGCTGAAGGAAGGCGAAGAGGTGACTGCGGTCATCATCAACGTCGACCGCAAGTCGCGTGGCATCAACCTGTCGGTCAAGGCCAAGGATTCGGCCGAGACGCAGGAAACGGTATCGAAGTTCCAGGCGGAAAGCTCGGCTGCCACCGGCACGACCAACCTGGGCGCGCTGCTGAAGGCCAAGATGGAAGGCTCGAACTCGTAAGGAAAGAGGCATGACGCGATCGGAATTGGTGATCCAGCTTGCCTCGCGTTTTCCGCAACTGGTTGCCAAGGATGCGGATTACGCGGTCAAGACGATGCTCGATGCGATGTCCGAGGCCCTGGCCAACGGACACCGGATCGAAATCCGCGGGTTCGGCAGTTTTGCGTTGAATCGTCGGCCGTCACGCGAAGGGCGTAACCCGAAGTCGGGCGAGAAAGTGCTGGTGCCGGAGAAATTCGTCCCTCACTTCAAACCCGGCAAGGAGCTGCGCGAGCGCGTCGACCGGCGGTGCGGCGAACCGATCCAGGCGAAAGCCTCCGACGACGACATCTGAACGTCTGCACACGATGTGAAAAAAGCGCCTCCGGGCGCTTTTTTTTTGACTGCGCCGTATGCCTCGGACGGCGGCGCGGGATCATCCTTTACAATACGACTGATCCGGCTCGGCTCGGGCCGGCCGACCAGCGCCGCAATGCGTGCGCCGGCCATGCCGGGCGGAGCGGACCGTGCCGTCCAAGCGCGGCATGCCCCCGTCGACTACCAAGGGCTCGATCGCATGAAGTTTTTCGTCTGGCTGATTCGTATCCTGATCTTCATCGCGTTTCTCGTGCTGGCGCTCGCCAACCTGCAGGAGGGTTCGCTGAATCTGCTCGCGGGATATACATGGAGCGCGCCGATGATCCTGATCGGATTGGTGTTCTTCGTGATCGGCGCGCTCGCGGGACTGCTCGCCGCGTTGCCTGGCTGGTTCCGGCGGGGCCGCGAACTCGCGCGGCTGCGCCGCGAGCTGCAGGTGGCGCGCGAGGGCCGCGACCCCGCGGACCTGCCGCCGTTTCCGCCCATCATGTAATCCGCTTCACTCCCTCTAAGGCAGTACACGCGCATGGACCTCGATTTCTGGTGGTTGCTGGTCATTCCAGTGGTGTTCGGACTGGGCTGGATGGCGGCGCGCTTCGATCTCAAGCATTTGTTGTCGGACGCGGCGAATCTGCCGCGTTCGTATTTCCGCGGTTTGAATTTCCTGCTCAACGAGCAGCCCGACAAGGCCATCGACGCCTTCATCGAAGTCGTCAAGCTCGATCCCGAAACCACCGAACTGCACTTCGCGCTCGGCAGCCTGTTCCGGCGCCGCGGCGAGACGGAGCGGGCGATCCGGGTGCACCAGAACCTGCTGAACCGGGCGGACCTGCCCGTCAACGAGCGCGACCACGCGCTGTACGAACTGGGTCAGGATTTCCTGAAGGCGGGCCTGCTCGACCGCGCCGAACAGACCTTCGCGTCGATCGAGGTGGGGCTCTACCACACCGAGGCCGAACGCTCGCTGCTGACGATTTTCCAGACCGAGAAAGACTGGGCGCGCTCGATCGCGATCGCCCGCAAGCTCGAGGATGCCGGCTCGCCTTCGCTGCGCAAGGAAATCTCGCAATTCCATTGCGAACTGGCCGCCGATGCGCTGCAGCGCGGCGAGCGCGACGCCGCGCGCGAGGAATTGGCGAGCGCGCTGAAGACGAATTCCGGGAACGTACGCGCGACGATCCTGTTGGGCGATGTGGAGGCGGCCGCCGGCAACACCGCCGGCGCGCTGGGTTTCTACACCCGGGTGGAGAGCCAGAACGCGGTGTACCTGCCGCTGGTTGCAGAGCCGATCATGAAGGCCTATCAGGCCGAAGGCCGGGCGCACGAGGGCGCGGCACGGCTGGTCGATTACCTCGACAACCATCCGTCGATCGACCTGCTTGACGTCGCCTACAAGCATGTCAATGCCACGGAAGGCATCGAGGCCGCGCATGCGCTGGCGCTGCGGCAGATGAAGCGCGCGCCCAGCGCCTCCGCGACTCTGCTGCTGCTCGAGGGGCAGATCGCCACCAGCGAGGCGCCGCGCCGCGACGAGCTGGAATTGATGCGTAATCTGATCCGTCAGCGCACCCGCAATCTGCCGCGCTTCACGTGTCAGAATTGCGGTTTTCGCGCGCGGCTTTTCTATTGGCAATGCCCTGGCTGCGGTCATTGGGAAAGCTATGCGCCGCGGCGAACCGAGACGCTGGGCAGTTCCGCCTGACGTCGCCAGACAAGCTCCCGATCATGAATCCTGACTCCCACATCCCGCAGGCGACCCTGCCTTCCCTGCCATCCTCGACGCCAGCGCCGCCTCCGGCGGCACCGGAATCACTGTCCGTGGTCGACAGGGCGGTATTGGGCCGCTCGAAGGTGCTGGTCGTCGGCGACGTCATGCTGGACCGGTACTGGTTCGGCGATGTCAATCGCATCTCTCCGGAGGCGCCGGTGCCGGTGGTGCTCGCGCAGCGCAGCGAGGAGCGGCTCGGCGGCGCGGCCAACGTCGCGCGCAACGTCGCCGCCCTGGGCGGTGAAGGTTCGTTGCTGTGCGTGGTCGGCAACGACGAGCCGGGCGAACGCATCGTCAGCCTGCTGGAGGAAAGCCGCGTCATCGCGCATCTGGAGCGCGACGCCGCGCTCGCGACCACGATCAAGCTGCGCGTGCTCGCGCGGCAGCAGCAATTGCTGCGTATCGATTTCGAAAGCAGCCCCGCGCACGAGGTGCTGCTTGCCTGTCTCGGGCGTTTCGCGTCCCTGCTGCCCACCACCGATATCGTGCTGCTGTCCGACTACGCGAAGGGCGGTCTGACGCATGTCGGCAAGATGATCGCGATGGCGCGCGACGCCGGCAAGCCGGTGCTGGTCGATCCCAAGGGCAGCGACTGGTCGCGCTACGGAGGCGCCACGCTTCTGACGCCGAACCGCGCCGAACTGCAACAGGTGGTGGGGAGCTGGGCAAGCGAAGGCGAACTGCGCGAAAAGATCGATGCGCTGCGCGCGTCGCTGCGACTCGACGCGCTGCTGCTGACCCGCTCGGAAGACGGTATGAGCCTCTTCACCGCGGACGGTGTGCTGTCGGTGCCCGCGCAGGCGCGCGAAGTGTACGACGTCTCGGGTGCGGGCGATACCGTCATCGCCACGCTGGCCGTGATGCTGGGCGCGGGTCTGTCGCTGGCCGACGCCGTGCGTCTGGCGAACCGCGCCGGCGGCATCGTGGTCGGCAAGCTCGGCACCGCGACGCTCGGTTACGACGAGTTGTTCAATATCTGACCCGTGCCGCCTGATCTCCACCGCCCGACGTCCCGCGTCGTGCGCCTTTTTGCCGCCACGGGCGCGCCCGTGGCTTTGAACCGCACATCATGACCATCATCGTTACCGGCGCGGCCGGCTTCATCGGCAGCAATATCGTCAAGGCGCTGAATCTGCGTGGCGAGCGCGACATCATCGCGGTCGACAACCTGAGCCGCGCGGAGAAGTTCCACAACCTGGTGGATTGCGACATCGGCGATTACCTGGACAAGGAGGACTTCGTCGCGCGTTTCGCCCGGGGCGATTTCGGCGCCGTCCGGGCGGTGTTCCACGAGGGGGCCTGTTCGGACACGATGGAAAGCGACGGCCGCTATATGATGGAAAACAATTTCCGTTATTCGCGCGCGATCCTCGACAGTTGTCTCGAACAAGGCGTCGCCTTTCTGTATGCGTCGTCCGCCGCCGTCTACGGCGGCTCGGACGTCTTCGTCGAGTCGCGCGAATACGAGCGGCCGCTGAACGTCTACGGCTATTCGAAATTCCTGTTCGACCAGATCGTCCGCGAGCGTCTGCCGGCGGCCCGGAGCCAGATCGCGGGCTTTCGCTACTTCAACGTCTACGGCGCGCGGGAGTCGCACAAGGGACGGATGGCGTCGGTCGCCTTCCACAACTACAACGAATTCCGGGCGAACGGCCGGGTCAAGCTCTTCGGCGACTACAACGGCTATGCGGCCGGTGAGCAGACGCGCGACTTCGTATCGGTCGAGGACGTGGCGGCGGTCAATCTGTTCTTCCTCGACCATCCGGAGCGCTCGGGCATTTTCAATCTCGGCAGCGGCCGCGCGCAGCCGTTCAACGACATCGCGCGTACCGTCGTCAACACGCTGCGTGCGCAGCGGGGCGAGCCGGCGCTCGGTCTCGCGGAACTCGTCGCGGCGGGCCTGCTCGAATACGTGCCGTTCCCGGACGCCCTGCGCGGCAAATACCAGTGCTTCACGCAGGCCGACATCGGCACACTGCGCGCGGCCGGTTACGAGGCGCCCTTCCTCAGCGTCGAAGCAGGTGTGGCGCGCTATATCGATTGGCTCACCGCCCGCGCCTGAATCGCTGACGGCATAAGGATTAGACCGTCCGGATAACTTTTGCGCGACCGGGTGTCTCCCTAGACTGGTCACACCAGACGCCGCTTGATGTTGCGGTGACTGGTAACCCTTCTTGATCGGGAGACTGTCATGTTCAAAAACGTAGTCGCAACCGCAGTCCTTTGCTTTGCCGCACTGAGCGCCGCTCACGCGGTGGACATCAATAGCGCCGACCGGGAGGCCCTGACGTCGATCAAGGGCATCGGATCGGTCACCGCGCAGACGATCGTCGCCGAGCGGGAGGCGAACGGCGCTTTCACCGATGCGAAAGACCTCGCCGCCCGGGTGCGTGGCATCGGCGAGAAGATGGCGAAGCGCTTCACCGAAGGCGGTCTGACCTTCGGGCCGAAACTCTGAGGGTCGCGTCAGAGGTGGCGTCCGAGGCCACGCTGATGGCCGACACACGCGACCGGTGGCAGGGGCCACGCGCCTAGCGCGCGGGTGACCGGCCACCACCTTGCCCATCGGCCGCGTCAGCGCGGCCGATGGGCTACAATTCCTGCTCGGAAGCTTTTCGGAATCGGGCGCGACCATGAAATATCAAACCATCGAAGACACGATCGGCAACACGCCGCTCGTCCAGCTCGTTCGTCTCGTCGACGACGATATCCGTGAGCGCAACAACGTCGTGCTGGCCAAGCTGGAGGGTAACAATCCGGCCGGTTCCGTCAAGGATCGGCCCGCCTTGTCGATGATCAAGAAGGCGGAGGAGCGGGGCCGCATCAAGCCCGGCGACAAGCTGATCGAGGCGACCAGCGGCAACACGGGCATCGCGCTGGCGATGGCGGCCGCGATACGCGGCTACAAGATGGTGCTGATCATGCCCGAGGATCTGTCGATCGAGCGCCGGCAAAGCATGGCGGCCTATGGCGCGGAGATCGTGCTGACCCCGGTAAAGGGCGGGATGGAGTACGCGCGTGATCTGGCGGAAAACATGCAGCGCGATGGCGCCGGAGTGATCCTCGACCAGTTCGCCAATCCCGACAATCCGCTCGCGCACTACGAGAGTACGGGCCCGGAGATCTGGCGCGACACCGACGGCCAGATCACCCACTTCGTGTCGTCGATGGGCACCACCGGTACGATCATGGGTACGTCGCTGTTCCTGAAGGAAAAGAATCCGGACATCCAGATCGTCGGTGCGCAGCCCGCCGAGGGCGCGCGCATTCCCGGCATCCGCAAATGGCCCGAAGCCTATCTGCCGAAGATCTTCGACGCGCATCGCGTCGACCGCACGGAGTCGGTATCGCAGGGGGACGCGGAGACCACGATGCGCAAGCTCGCCACGGCCGAGGGCATTTTCGCCGGCGTGTCGTCGGGGGGCGCGGCCGCCATCGCGCTGCGCATCGCGCGCGAGGTCGAGAATGCGACGATCGTTTTCATCGCCTGCGACCGGGGCGACCGGTATCTGTCGACCGGTGTGTTTCCGGCCTGAAGCCATGGGGTCGCGCCGGCGCCTTGCCCGCGTCGTGGACAGGGCGCGGGACAGGACCGCCTGACCGAGATCGCCCGGTAGGACACCGCGCGCCTGGCCCGGCACGCGTTCCGTCCCGCGTTCCGGGAAACGCGCTTCTCAGGACCCGTCGCCGGCCTGCATCTTCGCCTTGATCGCCTGGGCAAGCTGATAGACCGAAGTCGCGTAGAAAAAGCTGTGGTTGTATTCCGTCAGCGCGTAGAAATTCTGCAGGCCAAGCTGGAATTGCGTCGGCTGGCCCGGCGTGGGCAGGTCGACGACCGCTACCGGCGTGCCGCGCTCGCTGTCGGCGTCGACACCGGGCTCGTTGAGCAGCATCCCGGCTTTCAGCAACTGGTCGAGCGACCAGTGCGGTTCGCGCTTGCCGTCGGCCGCGGCCTGCGCGATACCCTGGCTGCCGACGTCCGGGGCGATCTGCCACATCACGGGGCGACCCGGTTCCCAGCCGCTTTTTTTCAGGAAATTCGCGACGCTGCCGATCGCGTCGGGCGCGCTGTTGCGCAGATCGACCGCCTGATTCCCGTCGAAATCGACCGCGTATTTCAGGATGCTCGACGGCATGAATTGCGGAATGCCGATCGCGCCGGCGTAGGAGCCCTTGACCGTGGTCGGGTCCATGTTCGCCGTGTGCGTCCAGACCAGGAAATCCTCGAGGTTCTTGCGGAACAGCTGCTGGCGCGCGTCCCGGTTCGGCGTATCCGGATAATCGAAGGCCAGCGTCGTCAGCGCGTCGAGGATGCGAAAGTTCCCCATGTACTTGCCGTACAGCGTCTCCACGCCGACGATCGCGACGATAATCTCGGGCGGCACGCCGTACGTGGCGCTCGCGCGGTCCAGCCAGACCTGGTTCGCGCGCCAGAACTTCACGCCGCCATTGATCCGGATCGGTTCGATGAAACGGTTCTGGTAGACCCGCCAGTTCTTGATCGAGGGGTTCGGCGAGGGCGTCACCAGCTTCACGGCACTCGCCGAATAGCTGACCTGGTTGAAGATCGCGTGCAGCGTGGCGCCGTCGAAGTCGTAACGGGCGACGAGATCGTCGATAAATGCATTGACCGCGGCGTTGTTCGCATAACGCTGCGGCACGATCTCTTCCTCGAAGACCTGACCGGGAGCGGTGGCCGCCTCCGGCGCGCCTTGCGCATGGAGCCACGGCGAGAAGCCGGCCAGCGCGGCGAGAAGGGGCACACACAGGGGCACACACGAGGGCAGACGGGCGGCAGTGCGCAGGGCGGCGAATCCCGAGGGGACGGCGAGCGCGGAAATCGGACGGACCGCAGCGCGTGCTCGAACCCGAAACGCCTGGTAACGCGTCAAGGTCATGGTCATTTATCGATGCAGTGTTGTGTGGCAGTATAACCGACGCTGCGGTGCATTCCCTGACACCGCCGCACACCCATCGGGGGCGCCGAAGACGCGCTCTCCGCGACAGGCGCAAATGCGATGGCCACAGGCTTCTACACCCACCCGGATTGTCTGCTGCACGATACGGGCGACGGGCACCCCGAGCGGGCGGCGCGCCTGCAGGCAATCGAGGATCAATTGATCGGCAGCCGGATCGATATCGCGCTGCAGCGCGAAACGGCGCCGCTCGCGAGCGAGACGGCGCTGCTGCGTGCCCATTCGGCCGCCCACGTGGCGGCGATGCGCGCCTGCGTGCCCGCCACCGGGCAGGCCGAGATCGACGCCGACACCTTCGTCGGGCCGCACTCCTGGAATGCGGCGCTGCGTGCGGCGGGCGCCGCGCTGGCCGCCACCGACGCGGTGATCGACGGTCATCTCGACAATGCGTTCTGCTGCGTGCGCCCGCCCGGACACCACGCGCTGCGCGAGCAGGCGATGGGCTTCTGCCTGTTCAACAATGTCGCGGTGGCGGCGCTGCACGCGCTCGAGGCGCGGCATCTGGCGCGCGTCGCCGTCATCGATTTCGACGTGCATCACGGCAACGGCACCGAGGCCATCCTGGCCGGCGACCCGCGCGTGCTGATGTGCGGATTCTTCCAGCATCCGTTCTACCCGTTTTCCGGCGTGCCGCCGCTGGCGCCGAACATGCTCAATGTGCCGCTGGCCGCGCGGTCCGATGGCGCGGCGATGCGCGAGGCGGTCACGCGCGAATGGCTGCCGCGGCTGCGGGCGTTCGCGCCGCAGATGATCTTCATTTCCGCGGGTTTCGACGCCCATCGCGACGACGACCTGGGCAACCTCGGCCTGGTCGAGGCGGATTTCGCCTGGCTGACGCGCTGTATTCGCGAAGTGGCCGCGCATTCGGCGCAGGGGCGCATCGTCAGTTGCCTGGAGGGAGGCTATGCGCTCTCGGCGCTGGGCCGCAGCGTCGTCGCGCATGTGCGGGAACTGGCGGATCTCTGAACGCTCCCCGACCACAGATTTTTTGGCTATAAGCGAATCGCCAACGGTTCTGACCCCGCTCGAGGCCACGCGGTAGAATGCGGGTCTTCCCGGAGGAACCCTGGTGGCCGACGACCGGACGTCCCCGCATCGAACCGCGCCGGTTCGGCGCGCCGACGCCCGGCCCGGCTCCGCTTTGTCAGCAATGATCGAACTTAAAAATATCACGCAGCGCTTCGACGGTCCGCGCGGGCCGATCGATGCGCTGCACGCCGTCAATCTGTCGATCGCCGCGGGTGAAGTGTTCGGCATCATCGGCCGCAGCGGTGCGGGCAAGAGCACGCTGGTGCGCACCATCAATCTGCTGACCCGGCCGTCGGAGGGCAGCGTCAGCGTCGCCGGCCGCGAGCTGACCACCCTCAGGGCCGACGCGCTGCGCGGCGCGCGACGCGAGATCGGCATGATCTTCCAGCATTTCAATCTGCTGTCCTCGCGCACGGTCTTCGGCAACATCGCGTTGCCGCTGGAACTGGCCGGCATGTCGAAGGCGCAGATCGAGAAGACCGTGGCGCCCATTCTCGATCTCGTCGGCCTCGGCGCGCAGCGCGACCGCTACCCGGCGCAGATCAGCGGCGGGCAGAAGCAGCGCGTCGGCATCGCCCGTGCGCTCGCGACCCGTCCCAAGGTGCTGCTGTCCGACGAGGCGACCTCCGCGCTGGACCCCGAGACCACGCGCTCGATTCTCGATCTGCTCAAGCAGATCAATCGCGAACTGGGTCTGACCGTCGTGTTGATCACCCATCAGATGGAAGTGATCAAGCAGATCTGCGACCGCGTGGCGGTGCTCGAAGCCGGCCGGCTGGTCGAGACCGGGCGCGTCATCGACGTGTTCCTGCAACCGCGCCACGAGGTGACGCGCTCGATGATCGGCGACGTCATCGCCAACGAGCTGCCGCCGGCGCTCAAGGCGCGCATCGGCGAACGGCTGGTGGCCGGACGGGACCACCTGTTCCGGCTCGCGTTTACCGGTGACGGCGTGGGCGATCCGGTGATCTCGGAGACGATCCGGCGCTTCGCGATCGACATCTCGATCCTGCACGGGCAGGTCGACGAAATCCAGGGGCAGGCGTTCGGTTCGCTCGCCGTGCTCGCGAGCGGCGCGCCGGGCACGGTCGCCGAGGCCATGACATCGCTGCGCGAGCGCGGCGTGATCGTCGAGGAGTTGTCTCATGTTTAGCATGTCCAGCCAGATGACAGACCTGTTCCTCTCCTCGTTCTGGGAGACCCTGATCATGGTCGGCATTTCCGGCCTGATCGGCGCGGCCGCCGGCATCCCGCTGGGCATCGTGCTGTATCTGACCGACCGGCAGGGCGTGCTGCCGAACCGGGTGGTGTACGGCACGCTCGGCATCGTCGTCAATGCGGTGCGCAGTACCCCTTTCATCATCCTGCTGGTCGCGGTGATTCCGTTCACGCGCCTGCTCGTGGGGTCGTCGATCGGCACCGCGGCGGCGGTCGTGCCGCTGACGATCGCCGCCGCGCCCTTCGTCGCGCGCCTGGTCGAGACGGCGCTGCGCGAGGTCGACCGCGGCTTGATCGAGGCGGCGCAGTCGATGGGCGCGACCACCGGGCAGATCGTGCTCAAGGTCCTGCTGCCCGAGGCGCTGCCCGGCATCATCGCGGGGTTGACGATCACCTTCGTCAGCCTGGTCGGCTATTCGGCGATGGCCGGCGCCATCGGCGGGGGCGGACTGGGCGACCTCGGCATCCGCTATGGCTATCAGCGCTTTCTGCCGGAGGTGATGCTCGTGGTGGTGCTGATCCTGATCGTTTTCGTGCAGGCCGTGCAGTCGCTGGGCGACCTGCTGGTACGCCGTTTGAGTCACAAATAAGGAACCACAATGCAACGTCGATCATTCTTTCACCGCCTCGCCACGCTGGGCGGGGCCGTTGCCATGAGTTCGGTCGCGCTGTTCGCGGGCGCCGCCCACGCCGAGCAGACGATCCGTGTGGGCGTGACCGCGGGACCCCATGCGCAGGTGATGGAGGAAGTGAAGAAAGTCGCCGCGCGAGACGGGCTGAACATCAAGATCATCGAGTTCAGCGACTACGTCCAGCCGAACGCGGCGCTTGCCGGCGGCGACCTCGACGCCAACAGCTATCAGCATCAGCCCTATCTCGATGCGCAGGTCAAGGACCGCGGCTACAAGCTGGTGAGCGTCGCGCAGACCATCAACTTTCCGATGGGCATCTATTCGAAGAAAGTGAAATCCCTGGCCGAGTTGAAGGCCGGCGCCCGGGTGGCCGTGCCGAACGATCCGACCAACGGCGGACGCGCCTATTTGCTGCTGCAGAAGGCGAAGCTGATCACGCTGCGTCCGGATGCCGGGCTGAAGGCAACGTCGCTGGATGTGGTGGACAACCCGCGCAAGCTGAAATTCGTCGAACTGGACGCCGCGCAGATTCCGCATGCGCTGGATGACGTGGACATTGCCGCGATCAACACCAATTTCGCGTTGCAGGCGGGGTTGTCGCCGCGGCGCGACGCGATCGCCATCGATCCGCCGAACGGCCCGTACACCAATGTGCTGGTGGTGCGCGAACAGGACCGCGCGAAGCCGTGGGTCGCGACGCTGGTCAAGGCCTACCATTCGCCCGAGGTCAAGGCGTTCGCCGAGAAGACCTTCCAGGGCGCGGTCGTCACATCCTGGTGAGCGTTTTGCCAAACCCGCGTTTAGAGTGCGGACTCAAGCCTGTTGTAGAATTTCCCGAGCATTTGCCGTTAAAATAAAACGATCGTTCGCGAATGCGACGCCCGCCGGACACATCGGCGCATCGGCGCATCCGTTCGATCGTTCACCGTCTATGGAGCATGTGCATGAAAATCCTGGTGCCCGTGAAGCGCGTCGTCGACTACAACGTGAAGGTACGCGTGAAATCGGACGGCTCGGGCGTCGACATCGCGAATGTGAAGATGTCGATGAATCCCTTCGACGAGATCGCCATCGAGGAAGCGGTACGGCTCAAGGAAGCGGGCGTGGCCACCGAGATCGTCGCGGTGTCGTGCGGCGTCACGCAGTCGCAGGAAACCTTGCGTACCGCGCTGGCGATCGGTGCGGACCGGGCGATCCTGGTCGATACCGCCGTCGAGTTGCAGCCGCTGGCCGTGGCGAAGATTCTCAAGGCACTGGTCGAGCGCGAACAGCCGCAACTGGTGATCCTCGGCAAGCAGGCGATCGACGACGACGCGAACCAGACCGGCCAGATGCTGGCGGCGCTGACGTCGTTGCCGCAGGCCACCTTCGCTTCGAAGGTCACGGTCGACGGCGAGCGCGTGACGGTGATGCGGGAAGTCGATGGCGGGGCGGAAACCCTGTCTCTGTCGTTCCCGGCGGTCGTCACCACCGACCTGCGCCTCAACGAGCCGCGTTACGTGACCCTGCCTAACATCATGAAGGCGAAGAAGAAGCCGCTCGAAACCCTGACGCCGGAGGCGCTCGGCGTCGACGTGACGCCGCGTCTGAAGACCCTGAAGGTCGCGGAGCCGCCGCAACGCCATGCCGGCGTACTGGTGCCGGACGTCGCGACGCTGGTCGACAAACTCAAGAACGAAGCGAAGGTACTGTCCTGATGACCATTCTCCTGATCGCGGAACACGATAATCACGAACTCAAGGGCGCGACGTTCCCGACGCTGACCGCGGCGCGGCAGATTTCGCAGGCGGGCGGCGGCGACGTGCACGTGCTGATCGCCGGTCACGACGCGCGCGCCGTGGCGGACGCCGCCGCGCAGTTGCCGGGCGTGACCAAGGTGCTGCTCGCCGATGCGCCCCAGCTGGGCGAGGGCCTGGCGGAAAACGTCGAGGCGACCGTCCTGACGATCGCTTCGGCCTACGGGCACATCGTGCTGCCGGCCACCGCCTACGGCAAGAACGTCGCGCCGCGCATCGCGGCCCGGCTCGATGTCGCGCAACTGTCCGACATCACCGCGGTGGTCGACGCGAACACCTTCGAGCGGCCGATCTATGCGGGCGCGGCGATCGCCACCGTGCAGTCCGCGGACCCGGTGAAAGTGGTGACGGTGCGCGGCACCGCGTTCGATCCGAGTCCGGCAAGCGGCGCCCAGGCGACGGTCGAGACGATCGACGCGGCGGCCGACGTGGGTGCCGTGCGCTTTGTCGGGCGGGAACTCACGAAACTCGATCGGCCGGAACTGACCTCGGCGACCATCGTGGTCTCCGGCGGGCGGGGGCTGGGCAGCGGCGAGAACTATCAGCGCGTGCTCGAACCGCTCGCCGACAGGCTCGGCGCCGCGCTGGGCGCGTCGCGCGCGGCCGTGGACGCCGGTTTCGCGCCCAACGATTCGCAGGTGGGCCAGACCGGCAAGATCGTCGCGCCGCAGTTGTATGTCGCGGTCGGCATTTCGGGCGCGATCCAGCATCTGGCGGGTATGAAGGATTCGAAGGTGATCGTCGCGATCAACAAGGATCCCGAGGCGCCGATCTTCAGCGTCGCGGACTACGGGCTGTCGGCCGACCTGTTCGAAGCGGTACCGGCGCTGGTCGCCTCGCTCGGCTAGGATCGTCGGACTAGGCCAGACCGCGCCTGAGCCGGCCGCGCCTGAGCCGGCCGCGCCTGAGCCGGCCGCGCCTGAGCCGGCCGCGCCGGTCGGCAAGCCACGAGACAAAGGGCGCCGCTTCGTGGGCGCCCTTTTTTACGTCCTGCAGGAGGAGACAGATGGGATACAAGGCACCCGTAGAGGACATGCTGTTCCTGATGCGCGAACTCGAGGACCTGGACGGGTTGGCGCAGTTGCCGGGATACGAGGAGGCGACTCCGGACACCGTCGCGGCGATTCTCGCGGAGTCGGCGACGTTCTGCGAGCAGGTGCTCGCGCCGCTGAACGTCGTCGGCGACCGGGAGCCGCCGGTCTGGCAGGCGGGCGAGGTCACGACCACGCCGGGCTTCGCGGCGGCCTACCGGCAGTTCCGCGACGCCGGCTGGCAGGGGCTGCCGCATCCGGTCGAATACGGCGGGCAGGGCCTGCCGCGCCTGCTGGCCGCGGCGTGCAACGAGATGCGCAATGCCGCGAATCTGTCGTTCGCGCTTTGCCCGTTGCTGTCCGACGGGGCGATCGACGCCTTGCTGATCGCCGGCAGCCCGGCGCAGCGCGCGCGCTATCTGCCGCGCCTGGTGAGCGGCGAGTGGACGGGTACGATGAACCTGACCGAACCCCAGGCGGGCTCGGATCTGGCGCAGGTACGCACACGCGCGGTTCCGGACGGGGAGAGCCGGTACCGGGTATTCGGGACGAAGATCTTCATCACCTACGGCGAGCACGATTTCGCCGCCAATATCGTGCACCTGGTGCTGGCGCGCCTGCCCGACGCGCCGCCCGGCGTGAAAGGCCTGTCGCTGTTCGTGGTGCCGAAGTTCGTGGTGGACGCCGAGGGGCGGCCCGGCGCGCGCAACGACTTGCACTGCGTGTCGATCGAACACAAACTGGGTATTCACGGCAGCCCTACCGCCGTGCTCCAGTTCGGTGAACGGGACGGCGCGCTGGGCGAATTGCTGGGCGAGCCGAACCGGGGGCTGGAGACCATGTTCATCATGATGAACGCCGCGCGTTTCGGCGTCGGCGTGCAGGGCGTAGCGATCGCCGACCGGGCCTGTCAGGCGGCCCGCGCCTACGCGCTCGAACGGGTGCAGGGGCGGCCGGCGACGGCACAGGGGACGATCGGCCCGGCGCGTGTGGCGGGCGAGGATGGGGGGGCCGGCCATCCGGGGGCCGGCCATCCGGGGGCCGGCCATCCCGAGGCGCGGACGATCGTCGCGCATCCGGATGTGCGGCGGATGCTGGCGACGATGCGGGCGCTGACCGAGGGCGCGCGTGCGCTGGCCTTTCATTGCGCCGCGGCGAACGATCTGGCGCACCGCGCGCCCGGTGACGACGTGCGGCGCCGGATGGCGGCGCTCTGCGATTACTTGGTGCCCGTGGTCAAGGGCTGGGCGACGGAAATGTCGGTCGAGGTCGCGAGTCTCGCGGTGCAGGTGCATGGCGGCATGGGCTTCATCGAGGACACCGGCGTCGCGCAGTTCTATCGCGATGCCCGGATCCTGCCGATCTACGAAGGCACGACCGCGATCCAGGCGAACGATCTGGTGGGACGCAAGACGGTGCGCGACGGCGGGGCCGTGGCGCGCAGCCTGATCGGCGAGATCGACGCGACGCTCGCGGCGCTGCGCCGCGCGCCGTCCGCGGGCGTGCGGGATGCGGCAGCGGTGTCGCTGGCATCGATCGCGACGCAATTGCAGGCGGGACGCGACGCGTTCGCGGCGGTGGTGGCGTTCATCGTCGAACGCGCCGAGGCGGATCCCGCCGCCGTCTACGCGGGCAGCGTGCCGTATCTGAAACTGGCCGGCATCGTTCTGTCCGGCTGGCAACTGGCGCGGGCGGCGCTGGTCGTGTGCCAGGTGCCTGGCGACGGTGTGAACGAGAATGCGGGCGAGGGATCAGGCGTGGCCACCGTTCCGGGCGCCGTTCCGGAACCGGCCCGCTTCGCCGTCGTCAAGCTCGCCACCGTTCGTTTCTTCGCCGAGCAGATCCTGCCCCAGGCAGAGGCGCTGCGGGTGGCCATCGTCAGCGCGCGCGGCGGCGAGGGCGTATGGGGGCTGGCGGACGAACTCTGCTGAACCGCGCCATGCCTGCCACCGCGTTCACGCGTAGGCCGTGACGCCCTGGCGGCGCGAGGCGTTTTCGGGAAGGTAGCGGAAGACCGAGAGATCGTCGGCCGCGATGGCGGGCTGCTGTCCCGACATCAGATCGGCCAGCAGTTGGGCGGAACCGCACGACATCGTCCAGCCCAGCGTGCCATGGCCGGTGTTCAGGAACAGATTGCGGACCGGCGTCGGTCCGACGATCGGCGTGCCATCCGGCGTCATCGGCCGCAGACCGGTCCAGAAGCTCGCCTTGGCCGTGTCGCCCGCGCCGGGGAACAGGTCGTTGACGCACATTTCCAGCGTCGCGCGGCGCGCGGCCTTCAATTTCGTATCGAAGCCGACGATCTCGGCCATGCCGCCGACGCGGATCCGGTCGTCGAAACGGGTGATCGCGATCTTGTAGGTTTCGTCGAGCACCGTGGACACGGGCGCGAGCGCGGCGTCGCGGACCGGCACCGTCAGCGAATAGCCTTTCAACGGATAGACCGGCAGGTCGACCAGCCCCTTCATGAAGGGCGTCGAGAACGAGCCGAGCGCGACGACGATCGCGTCGGCGCGCACCAGTTCCGCCCCGCATTGCACGCCGATCGCCTTGCCGGCGGTGACCGCGAGCGCGTCGATCGGCGTGTTGTAGCGGAAACGCACGCCCAGCGATGCGCTCATCTCGGCCAGCCGTGTGGTGAACAACTGGCAGTCGCCGGTCTCGTCGTTGGGCAGCCGCAGCCCGCCCGTGAGTTTTTGGCCGGCGGCGCCGAGTGCGGGTTCGGCGCGCGCGAGCGCGTCGGACGCGAGTAACTCATACGGGACGCCCGCGTCTTTCAGTACCTCGATGTCCTTTGCCGCGCCGTCGAACTGGGCCTGCGTGCGGAACAATTGCAGCGTGCCGCCCTGGCGGCCTTCGTACTGGATGCCGGTGTCGTCGCGCAGTTGCCGGATGCAGTCGCGGCTGTATTCGGCGATCCGCACCATCCGTCCCTTGTTCGTCGCATAGCGCGCGGGCGTGCAGTTGCGCAACATCTGCCACATCCACTGCAACTGGGCCAGACTGCCATCCAGCCGGATCGCCAGCGGCGCATGTTCCTCGAACATCCACTTGAGCGCTTTCAGCGGCACGCCGGGCGCGGCCCAGGGCGACGCATAGCCGGGCGAGATCTGTCCGGCGTTCGCGAAGCTGGTTTCCAGTCCCGGGCCCGCCTGCCGGTCGAGGACCGTGACCTCGTGCCCGGCGCGCGCCAGATAGTACGCGCTGGTCGTGCCGACGACGCCTGCGCCAAGAATGACGATCTTCATGAGGGGTTCGTTTTCGTTTGGGAAACCGCGTATCGCGGCGCAGAAGCAGCAGTCGGGCCGACCGCAAGGCCGGCAGTATTTCCAGCTATACTATTTCGACAGCAATATATTTTGTTAATATATATAGACCGTTTTTCAGGATTTTTTCGTGCGAATGCAGCATAAATCGGTCAGGACCCTCGACCGGATCGACCGCAGGATCCTGACCCTGCTGCAGCAGGATGGACGCATGGCGATGAAGGATCTGGCGGAGCAGGTCGGCCTGTCGATCACGCCTTGCATCGACCGCGTCAAACGCATGGAGCGCGACGGCGTCATCACCGGCTATTACGCGCGGGTCGACCCGGCGCAACTCGGCGCATCGTTGCTGGTGTTCGTCGAAATCACGCTCGATCACAAGAACGGCAATATGTTCGAGAAGTTCCGGCGTGAGGTGATGAAGGTGCCGGAGGTGCTCGAATGCCATCTGGTATCGGGGGATTTCGACTACCTGATCAAGGCCCGCATCGGCGAGATGGCCGACTACCGCAAGATTCTCGGCAACGTATTGCTGCAGCTCCCGGGCGCGGTGCAGTCGAAAAGCTATGTGGTCATGGAGGAGGTCAAGGAAACCTTGACGATTCCGATCGCCGAACGGCCCGACTGACTGGTCAGGCGCGGGCATTCGGAGGATACTGTGCATATGTACAGTATCCGGGGCGTGCCGATGAACGATGGCGATGCGGCGAAAAGGGCGGGAGCGCAATCACGCCGTGCGATCGACGGGAGCGGTCCTGACGGTCCTGACGGTCCCGCCAACCTCGGCGGCACGGCCAGCATCAAGGGCCGGGGTGCATCGGGCAACGATCGCGTGCGCTTCGAGGCCTGGCAGCGCGTGCCGGACCTCACCCGCGCCGAGGCCGACGCCGCGCACGAAACGGTGATCCGTTTCCGTACCCACGTCACGGACCGGCACGCCCGTTCGATCATTTCGCGCAACGCTTCGCCGGATATCGGTTTCGACCGCTCGATCAATCCTTATCAGGGCTGCGAGCACGGCTGCATCTATTGCTTCGCGCGGCCGTCGCACGCGTATCTGGGCCTGTCCCCCGGACTGGACTTCGAGACGCGTCTTTTCGCGAAGACCAATGCCGCCGCCCTGCTCGAGACCGAGCTGTCGAAGCCCGGTTACCAGCCGGCGCTGATTGCGCTCGGCGCGAATACCGACCCCTATCAGCCGATCGAACGGGAGCGGCGCATCACGCGCGCGGTGCTGGAAGTGCTCGACGCATTCAACCACCCGGTAGGCATCACGACCAAATCGGCGCTGGTGCTGCGCGATCTGGACATCCTGCAGCGTATGGCGGCGCGCGACCTGGTGCGGGTGTATATCTCGGTCGCCACGCTGGACCGCGACATTGCCCGCGCGCTCGAACCGAGAGCCAGCACGCCCGCGCGCCGGATCGACGCGGTGCGCACGCTGGCGGCGGCGGGGGTGCCGGTCGGCGTGCTGGTCGCCCCCATCGTGCCGGCCCTGACCGATCACGATATCGAGAATGTGCTGCGCGCCGCCGCGGAGGCGGGGGCGGAAGCGGCGGGCTATGTGATGCTGCGTTTGCCGCTCGAAGTGCGGGATCTGTTCGTCGACTGGCTGGAACGCCATTATCCGTTGCGGGCCCGGCATGTGATGAGCCTGATCGAGCAGGTACGCGACGGCAAGCACAACGACTCGACCTTTGGCCAGCGGATGCGCGGCACCGGGACGCTGGCGACCCTGATCGCGCAGCGGGTGGCGATCGCGCGGCGGCGCTACGGTCTCGAGGGTGCGCGCCGTCCCCTGCGTACCGATGCTTTCGCCGTGCCTGCCGCGCGACGAACGCCCCCGCACCCGCAGGGCCGCCTGTTCTAGCGCGGCGCCCCAGGACGGGTATCCGGCCGGAAGCCGTCAGTTCAGGCCGCCATGCCCGAGTTGCGCCTCGAAATAAGTCTGGATGCCGATCGCCAGCCCGCCCATCAACACGGATGCGCCCACGAAAAGCGCGGCCATGACGAGCAGGACGACGGTCCAGCCGGAGGCGGAATGCCGCCCGTGCATGGCACTGCCGGCATTGAAGCGTGCGTCCCATTTCGCGTCCGGGCGCAGACCGTAGACGATGGCGGCGAGACATGCCGCGAGCACCGAGACATAGCCGGCGGCGGCGCAGAGCCAGCCGCCGCCGGACTGCAGGTGCGAGGCCATCAAGCGCTCGACGCCGACGACACCCAGGGCCGTCGCCGACAAATGAAGCCAGCCGAAGACGTCACGCGCGCCGTGCAGATAAAAACGATGTGCCCCGAGGCTGCCGAGGAAGAAGGCGAGCGCGGTGGCGAGCGTCTTGGATGTGAAGGCGGGAGGGGCGGCGTGAGCGGACATCGGGACAGGATTCGGCGAGATGGAAGGAGGAGGGCGGATGTGCCGCCCCTATGTTGCTTGGACGCGACGGCCGGGTCAATACGATCCGATGGGCTTGAAGCCGATGCCTTCGCGGGCCGGATCGTGGACGTCGCGGGTGGATCGTGTCTACGACTGCTGGATATTTTAAGCGGCACGGACCGACGTTTCACCGGGATCGGTCCTGCTACAATGCGCCCCAGCTTGGGTTTTCGCAGCAAAGGTCGACGCGACGCGTGCAAGTGTTTGGTGGAGCGGACTTTTCAGGCTATAATCGCGTGTTTTACGCTGCACACACGCTTTCTAGGAATCCAGCATGGTCATCATCCGCCTTTCCCGCGGCGGCGCAAAGAAGCGCCCGTTCTACAACATCGTTGCCACCGATTCGCGTAACCGTCGTGACGGCCGCTTCATCGAGCGCATCGGTTTCTACAATCCGGTTGCCCAGAAGGGCGAGACGCTGCGCATCGCGCAGGACCGTCTGTCCTACTGGACCGGCGTCGGCGCGCAGATGTCGCCGGCAGTCGCACGTCTGGCGAAGGAAGTGGGCAAGGCTGCCGTGGCGGCCCCCGCCGCTGCTTGAGTAAAGCTGCAGGCAAGGGCGTCGTGGGCGCCGGCGCCGCTGACGATGCCGGCCGGAAGACGGCCGAACGGCACGATGCCGATGGGAGGATGGCGGACGATACGTCGCCCGGCGCCTCCTTTGGCGCGTTCAAGCGCCGGGTGGTCGCGAAGGCGGCCCCGGGCCAGCCGGTTGCGCCGGACGGCGACGCAGCCGATGCCGTCGCGCCCCGGCCTGCCGACGACAGTCCCCCGTCCGCCAGCAAGACGCCCGCGACGGCGGACGTCGCGGCCTTGCCGGACGATCTGATCGAAGTCGGTGCGATCGCGCAGGCCTATGGCGTGCGCGGGCAAATCAAGGTCTTCCCGCACGCCAGCGTCGGTCAGGGCGGTGACGCACTGTTGGCCGCCCCCTATTGGTGGGTGTCCGGCGGCCGGCCTCGTTCGACGCGGCGCGTCAAGGTGCTGAGCGCGCGGGTGCATAGCGGTTCGATCGCCGCGGCGCTGAGTGGCAGCGACGACCGCGACGCGGCCGAGGCGCTGCGCGGGTCGACCGTGTCGGTGCGCCGTACGGACTTCCCGAAGCTGCCGAGCGGCGAGTACTACTGGGTGGACCTGATCGGGCTGGATGTGGTCAATCCGGCGGGCACCGCGCTGGGTCGGGTGACCGATCTGCTGGACAACGGTGCGCATTCGGTGCTTCGGGTGGGCTATGAAGTGTGCGGTGAAGCGAGCCCTGAAGCGGCCGATGCCACCGGCAAGGCTACGCTGGGCGAACGTCTGATTCCCTTCGTCGACGCCTACCTGCGCGATGTCGATCTCGCCGCGAAGCGGATCGTCGTCGACTGGGACGTGGATTATTGAAAGGACGATGAGGGCGGGAACGATGCGTTTCGACGTGCTGACGCTTTTCCCCGAGATGTTTCGGGCGCTGACCGACTGGGGCATCACTTCCCGAGCCGCGAAGCAGGGGCGCTATTCGCTCACGACCTGGAATCCGCGCGATTTCACGCAGGACGCGCACCGTACGGTCGACGATCGGCCGTATGGCGGCGGTCCCGGCATGGTGATGCTGGCGCGGCCGCTGGAGGCGACGATCGGCGCGGCACGGCAGGCGCAGCACGCGGCCGGCATCGTCGCGCCGCGCGTGGTGATGTTGTCTCCGCAGGGCGCGCCGCTCAATCACCAGCGGGTGCTGGAACTGTCGCGCGAGCCGGGTCTGGTGCTGCTGTGCGGCCGCTACGAAGCAGTCGACCAGCGTCTGCTCGAGCGCTGCGTCGACGAGGAAATCAGCGTCGGCGACTTCGTCCTGTCGGGCGGAGAGCTGCCGGCGATGGCGCTGATGGACGCGGTGATCCGCCAGTTGCCCGGCGTGCTGGGCGATGCGCAGTCGGCGGAGCAGGACAGTTTCGCCGATGGCCTGCTGGATTGTCCGCACTACACGCGTCCCGAGGAATACGAGGGCATGCGGGTGCCGGACGTGCTGCTGGGCGGCCATCATGCGCAGATCGTCGCCTGGCGCCGGCGGCGGTCGCTGTCGAAAACGCGTGCGCAACGCCCCGAACTGATCGCGGCGGCACGCGACAAAGGTTTGTTGAGCCGGGCCGATGAGGCCTGGCTCGCAAGTCCGGAATCGGCCCTGTAGGCCGGTTCGGGCACAAGGCGACGCGGGCTCCGGCCGGCGTCGATCATCATCCATCCTCTGCCGGGGCCCGCTGCTAAGTGAGATATGAAGCGCGGTATGCAACGCCGGCACGATGGTATCTGGAGTCGTAAATGAATCTGATCGATCAACTCGAACAAGAAGAAATCGCCCGTTCGCTGGGCGACAAGACCATCCCCACGTTCGCCCCGGGCGACACGGTGGTGGTCAGCGTCAACGTCGTCGAAGGCACGCGCAAGCGGGTTCAGGCGTATGAAGGCGTGGTGATCGCGAAGCGTAACCGCGGTCTGAATTCGTCGTTCATCGTCCGCAAGATTTCGTCGGGCGAAGGCGTCGAGCGTACGTTCCAGACGTATTCGCCGCAGCTGGCGAGCATCGTCGTGAAGCGTCGCGGCGATGTCCGTCGCGCGAAGCTGTACTACCTGCGCAACCTGTCGGGCAAGAAGGCGCGCATCAAGGAAAAGCTGGTTCGCAAAGAGCAGCCGGTTCAGGCGTAAAAGCAGTCAAGACAAGGCACCTTCGGGTGCCTTGTTCGTTTTGGGAGTCCCGCCATGCCGACCCGTCCGCTATTCGATCCCGAGCATCTGCCCGTCGAGCCGTCGCACGCCGGGCTGCCTGCCGTGCCGGCCGCGCGTCTGACGGCGGCGGCCCTGCGCGAACGCTTCGCCCGGCGGCCGGCCGTGGACTGGACGCCGGAGCGTGCCGAAGCGGCGCGCGAGCATGCCGGCGACCTGCGCCTCGCCGCCGTGCTGATCGGTCTGATCGACCGGCCGCAGGGCGTCACGGTGCTGCTGACCCATCGGGCCGCGCATCTGACCGACCATGCCGGGCAGATCAGTTTTCCCGGTGGGCGGTGCGACCCCGAGGACCGGGACGCCGCCGACACGGCGTTGCGCGAAGCGTGGGAGGAGGTCGCACTGCCGCGCGAACGCGTCGAGGTTCTGGGTGAGCTGCCGGATTACCTGACCGGCACCGGTTACGCGGTGAGGACGGTCGTGGGCCTGGTACATCCGCCTTTCACCGTCGCCGCGTGCGACGACGAAGTCGCCGAGGTGTTCGAGGTGCCGCTGGCTTTCCTGATGGACCCGGCGAATCACCAGATCCGGGTGTTCCATGCGGGGGACGACAGCCGTCGCTTCTTCTCGATGCCCTATCCCCGGGAGGAGGGCGCCGGCGATCACTTCATCTGGGGCGCGACCGCCGGGATGTTGCGCAATCTGTATCGTTTCCTGATCGCCTGACGGCCTTTGGTGGTATCGTAATGCGCACTCTCGCGCGTCCTGTGGCGCGAGCCCGTTGCGCGAGCCCGTTGCGCGAGCCCCGGGCAAGCCCCTTCGTCATTTCATTCTGAACGCATGACCTTCTTTTCCGTTCTCCTGGCGCTGGTGATCGAGCAGATGCGCGCGCTCGGATCGAACAATCCGGTGGCGGCGCTGCTGCGCTCGCATGCGGCCGGCGCCGGCCGCGGCTTCGATGCGGGGCGGGGGCGGCATGGCGTGCTGGCCTGGCTGGGCGTGGTGGTGCCGTGGACGCTTGGGGTCGGCGTGGTGTATTACCTGCTGTACCGGGTCAGCGTCGTTCTGGCGTTCGCATGGAACGTGGCGGTGCTGTATTTCACGCTGGGTTTTCGCCAGTTCAGTCACTATTTCACCGACATCCACCTCGCGTTGAACAATGACGACGTGCCGCTCGCGCGCGAGATCCTGCGGCAGTGGACGGGCGCCGATACGTCCGAGATGCCGGTCAGCGAAATCGTCCGCCATACCTTGATGTACGCGGTGATCAGTTCGCATCGTCATGTCTTTGGCGTCTTCTTCTGGTTTCTGATTCCGATCGGCCCGGCCGGCGCGGTGCTGTACCGGGTCGCCGCGCATCTGTCGGCGAGCTGGAGCGAGGCCGAGGTCGATCGCAGCGTGCCGTTCGCTGGCTTCGCGCGGCGGGCGTTCTTCGTCATCGACTGGATTCCGGTACGCCTCACCGCCCTCGGTTTCGCGATCGTCGGCAATTTCGAGGATGCCATCTACGCCTGGCGCAACCATGCGCGGCAATGGCCGGATTCGAACGAAGGCACCCTGCTCGCCGCGGGCAGCGGCGCGTTGGGCGCTCGCTTGAGCGGGCCGCTCGCCGAGCCCGCCGCCATCGACGTGCTGGCCGCGGCCGACGCGCAGACGGGAGCGGCAACCGGCACGACGGCGATGCCCGTCGGCGAGGACTGCACGCCGCGCACGCTGCAGTCGGCGGTAGGCCTGGTCTGGCGCGCGGTGATCCTCTGGATGATCCTGCTGCTGATGGTCACGCTGTCGGTCTGGCTCGCCTGAGCCCACCCGGCCGGTCTTCGGGCGCATCGCCCGGAAGACGCCAGGTCCGACTAGCGGACGATCTGTCCCGCTTCGTGCACCAATTGCGCGTACAGGGCATGCCGGGCCGGGGCGATGCGGCCGTCGGCGACCGCGTCCAGCAGCGCGCAGCCCGGTTCGTGCAGATGCCGGCAGTTGTAGAAGCGGCATTGCCCCAGCAATGGCCGGAATTCGGCGAAGGCCCGCTCCAGTTCGCCTTCGCTCAGATGATGCAGCCCAAACTCCTGGAAACCCGGGGAATCCAGCAGGCTGCCGCCATCGGGCAGCGCATAGCGCCGCGTAAAGGTGGTGGTGTGCTTGCCGGAATGAAGCGCCGCCGAAATCTCGCGCGTGGCCGCCAGCGCGCCCGGCACCAGCGCATTCACCAGCGTCGATTTCCCCATGCCCGATTGACCCAGCAGCAACGTCGAGCGTCCCGCCAGATAGGGCGCGAGCATGGCCGCGGTTGCCTCCGGCGCACTGCCTGCCGACGTCTCGATCACGGGGTAACCCAGCGCCTGATAAGGTGCCAGACGCGCCCGGGCGAGCGGCAGCGCGGCGGCTACGTCGACCTTGTTGAGGATGATCAGCACGCCCAGGCCGTGGGCGTCGGCGGCCACCATCGCGCGGCCGATCAGATCCTCGCTGAAATGCGGCTCGGTCGCGAGCACGATCATCAGTTGATCGAGATTGGCGGCGAACAGCTTGGACTTGTACTGGTCCGACCGGTACAGCAGATTGCGGCGCGGCAGGATGTCCAGGATGACGCCCTGGTTCGCGGACCGCGCGGCGAAACGGACCCGGTCGCCCACGGCGATCTCGCTTTTCTTGCCCCGCGGAAAGCATTGCAGCACGGGTGCGTCGCCATCCGGCGCGACCACATAGTGGCGGCCATGCGCTGCGATGACGATGCCCTCGGCAGTGGCGGCGCCGGTGGTCGGCAGGTCGTCCGAAGCGTCCGGACGGGCCGGGTCGTTTGCGTCATCCGGCAATGCGGCATGACCGGCGCCGGGCTTGCCCGCGGTGCCGCGCCGGGCGGCGCGGGGGCGCGGGCTGTCCGCTTCGGGCAGGAGATCGAGGTCCGGCTTAGAACGTGTCATGCGGCGGCGGGAGCGGACAGGGGAGCGGGTGAGAGCAGCAGCCTGTCGATGCGTTGCGAGGCGGGCGGGTGGGAATAATAAAAGGCCGAATAAAGCGGATCGGGCGTCAGTGTCGACGCATTGTCCTGGTAGAGCTTGACGAGCGCGCTGACGAGATCCTGCGCATCGGTCTGGGCGGCGGCGAAGGCGTCGGCCTCGAACTCATGCTTGCGCGAGGTGAGTGCGCTGAGCGGTCCGGCGAAAAACAGAAAGACCGGCATCACCAGGAAGAATAGCAGCAATGCGAGCCCCTCGTTGCCCCCGGTCGGCGAGGGCGTGGTGCCCAGCCCGGTGTAGAACCACGCCTGCTGCATGAGCCAGCCGAGCAGGCCCAGCATCACCAGACTCAGGCCGAAGACCGTCACCATCCGCTTCATCACGTGCCGGCGCTTGAAATGGCCGAGTTCGTGGGCGAGCACCGCCTCGATTTCCGCGCCATCCAGGCGCTCGATCAGCGTATCGAAGAACACGATCCGTTTCGCCGCGCCGAAGCCGGTAAAGTAGGCGTTGCCATGCGCCGAGCGGCGGCTGCCGTCCATCACGAACAGGCCTTTCGCCGCGAAACCGCAACGGCGCATCAGCGCCTCGATCCGCGTGCGCAGGGCCTGATCGTCGAGCGGCTGGAACTTGTTGAACAGGGGCGCGATCAGCGTCGGGTAGAACACCAGCACCAGCACGTTGAAGCCGACCCAGAGCAGCCACGCGTACCACCACCAGAGCGCACCGGCACGGGTCATCAGCCACAGCACCGCGAACAGCAACGGCACCGCGAATACCACGCCGATCGCGGTCGATTTCGCCAGGTCCGCGAAGAACAGCCCGCGCGTCATCTTGTTGAAGCCGAAACGCTCCTCGATGACGAAATGGCGCGCATAGTCGAACGGCAGGTCCACCAGGCTGGTGATGCCGACGACGATCGCGATCAGCGCGATTTCCTGCAGATAGCCGCGGCCCAGGACATGGGCGAGACCGGCATCGATCGCGCCGGCGCCGCCGAACAGCGTCAGCGCGGCGAGCACCACCGCGGCGACCAGCACTTCGGCCACCGTCAACCGCAGCCGCGCCACCGTGTAGTCGGCGGCGCGCTGGTGCGAGTGCAGCGAAATCGCGTCGGCGAAACGCGCCGGCACCGCGTCGCGATGCGCGAGGACATGCCGCATCTGGCGCTGGCCGAGCCAGAGCTTGGTCGCCACCATGGCGACCAGGGCAAGAGCAAACAAATACGTGAACATGAAAGGATCCCCTCCGGAGACTATGCGAGAATTATAGTTTCTTCCGCGTCATTTCCGTCGAACGCCATGTCCATCGAACCCGCTGTCCCGTCCCCCGTGTCTTCCCCCGCTCCCGAATCCGCCCCGGCATCGACGTCGACCGTGCTCGCCCGCAGCGAATTCAACCTGATCTGGGTGGATATGGAAATGACCGGCCTGATGCCGGACACCGATCGCATCATCGAAATCGCGGTCGTGATCACCGATCTGCACCTGAACGTGCAGGTGGAGGGGCCGGTCATCGCGATCCACCAGTCCGACGCGGCGCTCGACGCGATGGACAACTGGAACAAGACGACGCACGGGCGCTCCGGCCTGATCGACCGGGTACGGGCCTCTCCCTTCACCGAGCAGGACGCGATCGAACGGATCCGGGCGTTCGCCGGACAGTACGTGCCGCCGGGAAAGTCGCCGATGTGCGGCAATTCGATCTGCCAGGACCGCCGCTTCATGGCGCGCTGGATGCCCGAGCTCGAAACCTTCTTCCATTATCGGAACCTGGACGTCAGCACGCTCAAGGAATTGTGCCGGCGCTGGCGCCCGGAGCTGGTGAAGGGCTTTCAGAAACGGGCCGCGCACACGGCCCTGGCCGACATCGTCGAATCGATCGAGGAACTGAAGTACTACCGCGAGCATTTCATCCGCACGGAGGCGGGCGCACCGGCGGCGAACCCGGCAGTCTAGCGCCGTGCGCTTTTCGGCCGGAAGGCGTCGACGACCGTCGTGACCGTTTCCACGTAAGGCCCGCCGATCAGATCGATGCAGTACGGAATTGCCGCGAAGATGCCGGGCGTGGTCAGCGTGCCCGATGCATCCCGGGCGCCTTCGAGCGTTTCGCGGATCGACTTCGGCTGTCCCGGCAGGTTGACGATCAGTGCGGCGTGGTCGCCCGTGTCGCGGATCACGGCGACCTGCCGCGAGAGAATCGCCGTGGGCACGAAATGCAGGCTGATCTGCCGCATCTGCTCGCCGAAACCCGGCATTTCCCGGCTGGCCACCGCCAGCGTCGCCTCGGGCGTCACGTCCCGGCGCGCCGGGCCGGTGCCGCCGGTCGTCAGGATCAGGTCGCAGTTCATCCGGTCGACCAGCTCGACCAGCGTCGCCGAGATGGTCGGCGCATCGTCGGCGATCAGCCGCGTCTCGGCCCGCCAGGGGGTCGACAGCGCGGTACCCAGCCAGGCCTCGAGCGCCGGGATGCCGGCATCGGCATAGACGCCGCCGCTGGCCCGGTCGCTGATCGACACCAGGCCGACGACCAGCGTGTCGGCGTCAGTCATCGAAGTGCGCATGGTCGTCGTCCGCCTCGTCGTCATCCGTGCGCGCCGCGTCGTCCGCCTCGTCCTCGCTCCGCACCGCCGGCGAGACCGCGCTCTTCACCCACTGGAACAATTCGCGGTAATACCGTGGCGAGCGTTTCTGCTCGGCTTCGCGGCGCGCGTTGCGGATCAATGTGCGTCCTTCCTGGACATCGACACCGGGATAGCGTTGCAGGAAGTCCGTCAGCGCCTCGTCCGAAGCGATCAACTGGTCGCGCCAGCGCTCGATCGTATGCAGTTTCACCGTCTCCGAGCGGCTCAGCCCCTTGATGACGTCCAGCACGGCGCGCAGCGCCGCCACTTCCTCGTCCGTCAGGCGCCGCATCACCTTGCCGACGAACTGCATCTGCCGGCGCCGGCCTTCGTGGTCGGTAATCTTGCGCACGTCGGTCAGGGCGTCGAACAGGGCCTCGGGCAGAGGCAGTTTGCGGAAGGCCTCCTTCGGCAGTTCCGCCAGTTCCTTGCCCAGCACCTGCAGCGCGAGCATGTCGCGCTTGAGTTGCGATTTGCTCGGGCGATCATAGAGCGGCGCCTCGTCGGCGTCGTCCGCAGCGGGCTCGGCGATGCCGGCCCGGTCCAAATGTCTTTTTCGCGTCATGGGCGAATTGTACAGACCCGGCGGCGCGACGGGCACCCCCGATGCGCCCGATCGCGCGAGCGTCGTGCAGGAACTGTTGCTATGATCGAGCGCATAGAACGCCGTCCCAGGAGAACCGATTCCCCATGCCCGCCCATTCGCGTCTTTTTCCCCATTCCCAGGACCAGCTCAAGGACATCGCGAACGACATCCTGAAGTACGCGCGCGAACTCGGTGCAACCGATGCGGCCACCGAGATTTCCGAAGGCGACGGCCTGTCCGTCACCGTGCGGCGCGACGAGGTCGAGACGATCGAGCATAACCGCGACAAGACCGTCGGCGTGACGGTTTTCGTCGGCAACAAGCGGGGCAACGCGAGCACGTCGGACTTTTCAACGAAGGCGATCCGCGACACCGTGGCGGCCGCGCACAACATCGCGCGCTTCACCGCCGAGGACGACTGCGCGGGCCTGGCCGAGGCGGAACTGCTCGAGCGCGCGCCACGCGACCTGGACCTGTTCCATCCGTGGGACCTGAACGCCGACCAGGCGGTCGAACTGGCGCGCCGGGCCGAGCGCGCGGCGTTCGAGACCGACGCGCATATCGAGAATTCCGACGGCGCGAGCGTGTCCGCGCAGCATTCGCAATTCGTGCTGGCGACCAGCCGCGGTTTCCTTGGCGGCTTTCCGGTGTCGCGCCACTATATTTCCTGTGCGCCGATCGCCGGCCACCAGGGCCAGATGCAGCGCGACGACTGGCATTCGTCGCAGCGCCGCGCGAGCGACCTGCTGGAACCGGAGCGTATCGGCCGCTATGCCGCGCAACGGGCGCTGTCGCGCCTGGGCGCGCGCCCGATCGATACCTGCAAGGCACCGGTGCTGTTCGAGGCGCCGATCGCGATGGGCCTGATCAATTCGCTGGTGCAGGGCGCGAGCGGCGGCGCGCTGTATCGCAAGGCGACGTTCCTGGCGGACAGCGTCGACCGGCCGGTGCTGGCCGATCATCTGAGCATCCACGAGGACCCCTACGTGCCACGCGCGATGGGCAGCGCGCCCTTCGACGACGAAGGGGTGCGCACGCAAAAGCGCGCACTGGTCGAGGACGGCGTGCTGCGCGGGTATTTCCTGTCGACCTACTCGGCGCGCAAGCTCAAGCTGCCGACCACCGGCAACGCCGGTGGCGCGCACAATCTGTCGCTGACCAGCACGCTGACCGATCCGGCCGACGATCTGGACGCGATGCTGCGCAAGCTCGGCCGTGGCTTGTTCGTCACGGATCTGATGGGGCAGGGCGTGAACCTGATCACGGGCGATTACTCGCGCGGCGCGTCGGGTTTCTGGGTCGAGAACGGTGTGATCCAGTTCCCGGTCGAGGAAATCACGATCGCCGGCAATCTGGCGCAGATGTTGCGCCATATCGTCGCGGTGGGCGCGGACCGGCTGGTGCGCGGCAACAAGACCAGCGGCTCGATCCTGATCGAGCAAATGACGATAGCGGGGCGCGCCTAGCGGGGGGACCGCCGAGGTGCGCGCCTAGCGGCGTAAATACTCGACGAAGGCGAAGTCGAACGGCTCCGGCACGCCGCCCCGGTGGGAATCGCGTCGGCTCTCCCGCCAAATGGCCGGGTCCGGCGCGGCGAAGAACGCGTCGCCCTCGAAGTCCGCGTCGATCTGCGTCACTAGCAGGCGGTCCGCCCGGGGCATGCCGGCCGCGTAGAGTTCCGACCCTCCGATCAGAAACGCCTCCGGCGCCGCTTCGCGAACGCATGCCGTCAACGCCGCCTCGAGGCCGTGCACCACTTCGCAGCCGGTGAAACGCCGCTGCGTATCGCGCGTTATCACCAGATTGAGACGCCCGGGCAGGGGCCGGCCGATCGATTCGTGCGTCTTGCGGCCCATGATGACCGGCGCGCCCAGCGTCGTGCGCTTGAAGTAGGCGAGATCCTCCGGCAGGCGCCAGGGCAACCGGTTGTCGCGGCCGATCACGCCGTTGCGGGCACGGGCGACGATCAGGGTCAGGGTGGGAAGGGCAACGCGGGGCGGGGTGGCGGATGTCATCGGCATGCGGGGAAGCGCAGGAGTAGGGCAAGATGCCCTGTATTCTAGCGCGCCGCCCGAATGCCGCGCGACCGTCGCCGGCGCGCGGGTTCCGTACGTGTCCGCTGCCCGCCCCGCGTGGATTCCCCGGCCCCGGCGCAGCGGGTAGAATACTCGCCACGCACGTGCCGCCGCCCGTTGGCTTCCGGGAAAGGCGGCCCATCGCTTCACCGTCTCCAGGGTCATCTGAAATGGATCAGCAGTATCTCGCGGTTCTCCGGCGCCTGCTCGAACAGGGCACGATCCGGGAGGACCGGACCGGCACCGGTACGCGTTCGTTGTTCGGCGTGATGTACCGGCACGACCTGGCGCAGGGTTTCCCGTTGCTCACCACGAAGAAGCTGCACATCCGCTCGATTCTCCACGAGCTGCTGTGGTTTCTGCGCGGCGAAACGAATCTGCGCTACCTGCACGAGAACAAGGTCACGATCTGGGACGAGTGGGCGACGCCCGACGGCGAACTCGGTCCCGTCTACGGCGCGCAGTGGCGTCATTGGCGGAACGCCGACGGCACCACCACCGATCAGATCGCCGCGCTCGTCGCGTCGTTGCGGGACAAGCCGTTCAGCCGGCGGCACATCATCAACGCCTGGAACGTTTCCTACCTGCCGGACGAGGCGCGCTCACCCGTCGAGAACGCGGCGGCGGGCCGCATGGCCTTGCCGCCGTGCCACGTGATGTATCAGTTCTACGTCGCCGACGGCCGGCTGAGCTGCATGCTGACGCAGCGTTCGGGCGACTGGTTTCTCGGCGTGCCGTACAACTGCGCGTCGGTCGCTTTCCTGACGCACATGCTGGCGCAGCAGGTCGGGCTCGAACCCGGCGAAATCGTGCATTCGATCGGCGACGCGCATCTGTATGCGAATCACGTCGAACAGGCGCGCGAGCAACTGTCCCGTGAACCGCGCGCCTTGCCGCGTCTGCTGATCAGGCGCCGGCCGGCGTCGATCCTCGATTACCGTTTCGACGATTTCGAGATTCTCGACTACGCACCGCATCCGTCGATCGCCGCGCCGATCGCGATCTGAACCGCGCCGGGGCGGTCCCGCACCGGTCGCACCCGGCCCCTTCCGCAGCGCTTTTGCGGCATTTCCTGGATAACGACGTGAAACGATTCCCGAACCTGCTGACGCTGCTGACGCTGTTGACCTCTACCCTGCTCACCGCTGCCTGCGCGGGCGGCGATGGCCGATCCGCTGCCGGGTCGACGAGCAGCATGACGATGTACGGCACGATCGATACGGGCGTAGCGGTGCATAACTGAGCGATGCGAGGCGCTTCGGGCCGGTGGGAGGGGCGTGGCGGCGGGGTGCTCCGGGACGGGGTGCGAAGAAGGACCTGGCCCCGATGCGGGCGCGTCTGGTGCCGGAGCGTCGCGGGCGTGGCGGGCATCGTGCTGCTGGCTGCCTGTGCGGGGCCCGTCGGCACGCGCACGCCCGGGCCGAGGTTCGACGACGCGGGGCGGAATGACGCGCGGCACGACGGTCTGGTCACGGATGCGCGCCCGCGCGACGCCGACCCGCTCGACGTGCTGCCGGTCGCGCGCTTCACCAGCCTCGCGGCGGTCGACGATCTGTCGCGTTGCATCGGCGAGCGCTGGGCGCGGCTGTCGGTATTCGCGCCGGGCAAGGTCACGCTGCACCCGGGCTGGCGCGGGCTGATCGTCGACGTGAAGACGGCGCGCGATCCGCTCGCGCGCGCCTATGTCGAGATCTATCCGGCGGCGGGCGTGACCCATGCCGACTATTTCGTGCGCAGCTTCGTCAGCGACCCGGACGAGGACCTGCGGCGCCGGGCCCTGCAAAGCTGCTTTTGACGTCGCTGGCGGCTCGCACACGGCAGCACGGCATGCCGCGTGCGACCCGCCTCAGGCCTCAGGCCTGATTGCCGACCATGTCTTCCGGCTTGACCCATTCATCGAACTGCTGCTCGGTCACATGCCCGAGCGCGAGTGCCGCCTGCTTGAGCGTGGTGCCGTCCTTGTGCGCCTTCTTCGCGATCTGCGCGGCCTTGTCGTAGCCGATGTGGGGGTTGAGCGCCGTCACCAGCATCAGCGACTCGTTCATCAGCGACGTGATCCGCTCGCGGTTCGGCTCGATGCCCACCGCGCAATTGTCGTTGAAACTGAGCGCGCCATCGGCCAGCAGACGCACCGATTGCAGCACATTGTGCACGATCATCGGCCGGAAGACGTTGAGTTCGAAATTGCCGCTCGCACCGCCGAAATTGACCGCGACGTCGTTGCCGAACACCTGGCAGCACAACATCGTCACCGCCTCGGACTGCGTCGGATTGACCTTGCCCGGCATGATCGAGCTGCCCGGTTCGTTTTCCGGAATCGACAGTTCGCCCAGGCCGCAGCGCGGGCCGCTGGCGAGCCAGCGCACGTCGTTGGTGATCTTCATCAGGCTGGCGGCGATGGTTTTCAGCGCGCCGTGCGCGTGGACCAGCGCGTCCGCCGCGGCCATCACCTCGAACTTGTTCGGCGCGCTGACGTAGGGCAGGCCGCTCAGGCGCGCGATCTCCGCGGCGACCTTGTCGGCGAACTCGGGGTGCGCATTCAGGCCCGTGCCCACGGCGGTGCCGCCGAGCGCCAGTTCGTACAGATGCGGCAACGCCGCTTCGACGTGCCGGATGCCCTGGTTCAACTGCGCCACATAGCCCGAGAATTCCTGGCCGAGCGTGAGCGGCGTGGCGTCCTGCAGATGCGTGCGGCCGATCTTGACGATATCGCGGAACGCCTCGGCCTTGCCCTGCAGCGTATCGCGCAGGGTCTTCAGCGCCGGCAGCAGGTGATGCACGATCGCATCGGCTGCGGCCACGTGCATCGCGGTCGGGAACACGTCGTTGGACGACTGGCCGCGGTTGACGTCGTCGTTCGGGTGCACCTTGCGGCCTTCGCCGCGCTCGCCGCCCATCAGCTCGCTGGCGCGGTTGGCGATGACCTCGTTCAGGTTCATGTTCGACTGCGTGCCGGAACCGGTCTGCCAGACCGCCAGCGGGAACTCGTCCGGGTGCCGGCCCGCGATCACCTCGTCGGCCGCGGCGATGATGGCCTGGGCGCGGTCCGCGGGGAGCACGCCGAGCGCCGTGTTGACGGCGGCGGCGGCCCGCTTGACGATCGCCAGCGCGCGGATCAGTTCGGGCGACTGCTTTTCCGACGAAATCTTGAAATTCTGCAGCGAGCGCTGGGTCTGTGCGCCCCATAGCTTGGCGGACGGCACGGCGATTTCGCCGAATGTGTCGCGTTCGAGACGAACGTCGGATGGAGTGTGGTCGGTCATGAGAGGCTCCTTCAGTCAGAGGGGCACGGCGCCGGGGGCCGGCGCCGTGCCGTTTAGATAGGGTAGCGGACAATCGCGCGTGACGATCACGCCATGCATCAAAGCTGGTTCTTCACCGGCAGCACGAAGAATACGCCAGTCAGCAGATTGCGCCACAGGCCGGCGCCCGGGTCGAAGTTGTAGCGCATCGTCCTGCCGTCTTCCAGTGTCGTCCAGACCAGCGACGAGGTCGCCTTGCCCGCGGCGCTCATCGCGGCCAGCGTCGCCTTGTCGGCCAGCGTCACCTGAAAGCTCTCGTCGAGCGATGTCGCTTCGTCGAACAGCTTGACGACCTGCTGGGCCAGCACGGGGCTTTGTACCTCGATCGCCATTTCGGTGTTCAACCCCGCCGAGCGCGGGTCCAGGTTCATCGAGCCGATCAACAGAATCTGCCGGTCCAGGACATAGGCCTTGGCATGCAGACTCGCACGCGATTTCGAGCCGGTCATGCTGGCTTTCGGCCGGCCGTGCACGGGTTTGAATTCGTACAGCTCGACGCCCTTCTCGAGCAGCGGCACCCGGGCCGGCGCATAGCCTGCCTGGACCGCCGGCGCGTCGGTGGCCGCCAGCGAGTTCGTCAGCACGGCCACGCGCATGCCGCGTCCCACCATGTCGCCCAGCGCATCGATCCCTGTCTTGTGCGGCACGAAGTAGGGCGAGATGATCAGCAGTTCCGTCTTCGCCTGCGTCGACAATTCCTTCAGCCGCTCGACCGGCGGACTCACGTAGTCGTCCGTGGGCGCGACGATCTTGCGCGGCGTATCCGAATAGAAGGACGCCTGGGCCCAGGTCAGACCCATCTCGCCGGTGCGGATCTGACGCGCCAGCGGCGGCTCGTCCAGGTTCGGACCGCCGGTCACCGCCGACATCTCGTCCCAGTGGGCGTGCAGTTTCGCGCGCACGCTGGCGATATCGGCGGGATCGAAGCGCTGATTGTTCAGCGCCTTGAGCGGATAGGCCTCCTCGCTGTTCCAGAACACGTCGAAACTGTCGGAAATCTTCGGCACGATCGGGCCGACCGAGAGAATATCGATATCGCGGAAGGAGAGCGTCGGGCTGGCATCGAAGTACTCGTCGCCGACGTTGCGCCCGCCCGTGATGGCGGCCTGATTGTCCGCGATCATCGCCTTGTTGTGCATGCGCCGCGTCAGCGAATCGAGGTGCGTGACCACGTTCGCCATGCGTCGCAGGCCGGTTTCGTTATGCGTGACGAAGGGGTTGAAGACCCGGATCTCGATGTTCGGCGTCGAGTTCATCGTCGCCATCGTCGAGTCGATGTCCTTGAAATTCATGTCGTCGAGGAGCATGCGCACGCGCACGCCGCGCTGCGCCGCGCGCAGCGCCGCCTCGAGCAGCAGCTTGCCGGTATTGTCTTCCTCGGCGATGTAGTACTGGATATCGAGCGTCTTGCTGGCCGAACGCGCCAGCGCGATACGCGCGCTGAGCGCTTCCGATCCTTTCACCAGCAGGCGGAAGCCCGACTCGCCCGGGTGCGCGGCGCGCGGCGCGGCGAAGGAACTGGCGAGCGGTCCCGGCGTATCGGGCGCGATGGCGTGCGAAGGATCGCGCACGAAGCTGGAGGCCGCGGGGCGCGTCGTCGCGCAACCGACCAGCGCGAGCAGTGCGGCCGCGCCGAACGCCAGGGCCAGCGTGCGGATTGCAATGAAGGGGGAGGTGGTGCGGGGTTGTTCCTGACCTGCGACAGACACAGACTCATACGGCATTACGAAAACACCTATTATGTTGCGCACGAAATGAAGGCCGCCGTGCCCGTGCTGCGACGGTGGTCAGGCGTTCCCATGGAATCCTGAAGAAAGTGCGTCATTCTAAGAGAAATTCGCGAATCGGTTGTCGGTGCGTCGATTCGCGCGGGGTGCGCGCAACGGTGTCTGCCGACGTTCGCGCCCGATGTACGCGACGGTACCGACAATGCCTGCGTGCGGCATGTGCGTCGGGGCCCGACAATGCCATCCGGGCAGCGCGGTCTTTGCTATACTCTCGATTCGCGACGGCAGGACCCGCGCCGGGCAGTTCCGGCAAGGGTCCCGCTGTCGCGACAGCAGCGAAATGACGTCACACCGGTCCGCTCCCCGTAGTTCAACGGATAGAACAAGTGCCTCCTAAGCGCTAGATACAGGTTCGATTCCTGTCGGGGGGACCATGAAGTGCCCCGATAGCAGCAGCGTTTCACCATTGGAACCCCGTACAGCCTTGTGCCACGGGGTTTTTTTATTGGGCGATCCGCGACGTCAGCTGCCGGTATTTATGACCGAACCCCCCTTTCGATCACCTGGCGCCTGTATCTTTGTTGCGTCGAAGCCGCAATACGCAACGAAATCAGGCACTTTTACTGCCCGGTACACTCCGCACGGTATTTTTTTTACGGTAATGTTGGTGTCACGGGCAGCGATCAATCAACGGTTGGGGCGGAGGCGGCTATGGGCGTCGAATTTCTGGCAGGTGGCGTGGCGGTGATGGGTATTGCATTGATCACGGGGTGTCACGACGCGTGGCGCGGGCTGCGTCTCAGGCGCGCGGTCGGGTCGCTGCAACGCAAGCAGGGGTAAGCCAGCCGCGCGGTGTGGATCTCTCAGAATTCCACCGCGGCGAAATCCCCCTTGCCGACGTCGCACAGGGGGCAGCGCCAGTCTTCCGGGATGTCCTCGAAACGCGTGCCCGGCGCGATGCCTTCTTCCGGCAGACCTTCTTCCTCGTTGTAAATCCAGCCGCAAATCAGGCAGACCCAGCTTCTGTACTCGATGATGTCGCTCATTGCACCACGGTTTTTCAGGTAAAAGACGGGCCGGCGGCCTGGCCCGCACGAGACGACCCACCGGTTCAGCCGCGATCTTAGCCGATTTTTTCCGGGCGCTCCCGCCAGGAGGCGCCGTCCGCGTGCCCGCTCCCCCGGTTTTTCCCGCCGCGCCGACGCGCGCCACGCCGCATCCGGGCCAGGCCGAAAGACAGGTTGCCACCATACAGGCATCGCCGTGGCCCGCCGCCCGGTACAATGCGTATTTTCCCGAGCTTTGTCACGACCATGTCGATGTATTCCATCACCGGTGCACAACTGGCCTTCGGCCATGTCGCCTTGCTTGATCATGCCGATTTTTCGATCGAGACGGGCGAGCGCGTCGGTCTGATCGGTCGCAACGGCGCCGGTAAGTCGTCCCTGTTGAAAATCGTCGCCGGCCTCGCGCAGGCCGACGACGGTCTGGTGTCCCGGCAGCAGAACCTGCGCATGGTCTTCGTCGAGCAGGAACCTGTGTTCACGCCCGGCGAAACCGTGTTCGACGCGGTGGCGTCCGGCCTCGGCGATTCGATCCGCCTGCTCGCCGAATACGACGAGGTGTCGATGCAGCTCGGCGAAGCGGCGGACACCGATGCGCTGATGGAGCGCCTGACCACGCTGCAGGCGGCGCTCGATGCCCAGGATGCGTGGCAGTGGCGCCATCGCGTGGAGACGACGCTCGAGCAGTTGACGCTGGACCACACGCTGCGCGTCGAGGACCTGTCCGGCGGCATGCGCAAGCGGGTGGCGATCGCGCGCGCGCTGGTCAGCGCGCCGGATCTGCTGCTGCTCGACGAACCCACCAATCACCTGGACTTCGACGCGATCCGCTGGCTCGAGACGCTGCTGATCTCGCTGCGCACCAGCCTGCTGTTCATCACGCACGACCGGGCCTTTCTGGACCGGGTGGCCACGCGCATCATCGAACTCGACCGCGGCCGCCTGCTGTCCTACCCGGGCAATTTCGTCGCCTACCAGGAGCGCAAGGAACAGCAACTGGAAACGGAGCGCGTCGAGAACGCGAAATTCGACAAGCTCCTGGCGCAGGAGGAGGTCTGGATCCGCAAGGGCGTGGAGGCGCGGCGCACGCGCAGCGTCGGGCGGATCGCGCGGCTCGAATCGATGCGCGGCGAGCGCGCCGAGCGGCGCAACGTCCAGTCGAACGTGAAACTCGACGTGAGCCACGCGGACCGCTCCGGCAAGATCGTCTCGGAACTGACCGATGTGACGATGACCTACGGCGGGCGCACGCTGATCGAGAAGCTGTCGTGCACGGTGATGCGCGGCGACAAGATCGGGCTGATCGGGCCCAACGGCGCGGGCAAGACGACGCTGATCAAGCTGATGCTGGGCGAGATCCAGCCGGCTTCGGGCAGCCTGCGCACGGGCACCAATATCGAGGTCGCGTATTTCGACCAGATGCGCGCGCAACTGAATCCGGAAAGCAGCCTGGCCGATACGATCGCGCCGGGTTCGGACTGGGTGGAGATCAATGGCGCGCGCAAGCACGTGATGAGCTATCTCGGCGACTTTCTGTTCTCGCCGGAGCGCGCGCGCTCGCCGGTGAAATCGCTCTCGGGTGGCGAGCGCAACCGGCTGCTGCTCGCGCGTCTGTTCGCGCGGCCGTCGAACGTGCTGGTGCTCGACGAGCCGACCAACGATCTGGACATCCCGACGCTCGAACTGCTCGAGGAACTGCTGACCGACTATGCGGGCACCGTCCTGCTGGTGAGCCATGACCGCATTTTCCTCGACAATGTCGTCACCTCGGTGATCGCCTTCGAAGGCGAGGGCCGCTGGCGCGAATACGTCGGGGGCTTTTCCGACTGGCGCATCCAGTCCGCGCGCGCGGCCCAGCTGGCCGGCAGCGAGCAGCCTTCGGCACCGGCGCCCAAGGCGGCAAGTACGCCAGCGAGCGGCGCGGCGGCCACATCCGGTGCGGCGGCGGGCGCCGCGGCCGCACGCCCGGTCAAGCTGTCCTTCAAGGAGCAGCGCGAACTGGAAACGCTGCCCGCGGAGATCGCCGAACTCGAAACCGAGCAGAAGCACCTGTCCGGGTGCATCGAGGAAGGCAGCGTCTTCGTCAACGATCCCGCCGAGGGCACCCGCCTGACCGATCGCTTCGCCGAAATCGACGACGCGCTGTTCGCCGCGCTGGAGCGCTGGGAAACGCTGGAAGCGAAGTCGCGCGGCCTGAAGTCCTGACGCGGGCCTTGAAAGCGGGCCTTGAAGGCAAGCCTTGAAGGCAAGCCTTGAAGGCAAGCCCCGAGGGAACGTCTTGCCGCGGCGGCTGGTCAAATCGGGCGCTGCCTGGCCGTGCCGGGGTTGCGCTGCCGGCGCGCCGGCAGCGATGCGTCGCGTGCGCGGACGCGGCCTCGCCCGCGTGGCGAGATAGGACGCATCGAAGCGGCCGAGACAGTAGAATACCGCCCATGGCGAATCACGGCGGCACCCCGTCGCACGGCTGCGATGCGTCGACGGATGATGCCCCCGGCGCCCGTGGGTCCCCCGCATCGCGGACGCGGCGCGGGACACGCGGCGCATGCCGTGCGTCCGACGCCGCGTCCGGCCATGCCCTGAATTGAAAACCTTGTCCGCCAATCGGTTGCACCGGCGGCGGCCGATCTCGACTCATGTCCAAAAAATCCCCGAATCCCGCATATAGCGAAGCCTCGATCAAGGTCCTGAAGGGCCTGGAGCCCGTCAAGCAGCGACCGGGCATGTACACCCGTACCGAAAACCCGCTGCATATCATCCAGGAGGTGATCGACAACGCTTCCGACGAGGCCCTCGGCGGCAACGGCCACCGCATCGCCGTGACGCTGCATGCGAACGGCGCGGTCAGCGTGGAAGACGACGGCCGCGGCATCCCGTTCGGCATCCATCCGGAAGAGGGCGTCAGCGTCATCGAAATCGTCTTCACCCGGCTGCATGCCGGCGGCAAGTTCGACAAGGCCGCCGGCGGCGCCTATACCTTCTCGGGCGGCCTGCACGGCGTCGGCGTGTCGGTGACGAATGCCCTGTCCACGCAGCTGGACGTCACCGTCTGGCGCGACGGCAAGGTCGCCGACATCGGTTTCGAACACGGCGCGGTCACGCGCGCGCTGACGGTGCGCCCCGCCGCCCGGGGCGAGAAGCGCTCCGGCACCCGCGTCACCGCGTCGCCGGACCCCCGGTATTTCGATTCGCCCGGTCTGCCGCAGGCGGAGTTGCAGCGGCTGTTGCGCTCGAAGGCGGTGCTGCTGGCCGGCGTCGAGGTCGAACTGCTGATCGAGAAAACCGGCGAACGGCTGACCTGGCAGTACGAGGATGGCCTGCGCGGCTATCTGCTCGAAGGCCTGCAGGGCACCGAACCGCTCGTGCCCCTGTTCGAAGGCGAACGCTTCGCCGAACCGTCGCGCGGCGGCGAGGAAAGCTTCGCGCCGGGCGAGGGCGCGGCCTGGGTGGTCGCGTGGACCGAGGAAGGGTCCCTGTTGCGCGAATCCTATGTGAACCTGATTCCCACGCCCGCGGGCGGCACGCACGAATCGGGTCTGCGCGACGGTCTTTTCCAGGCGGTGCGCGGTTTCATCGAGATGCACAGCCTGCTGCCCAAGGGCGTGAAGCTGCTCGCCGACGACGTCTTCTCGCGCGTGTCCTACGTGCTGTCGGCGAAGGTGCTCGATCCGCAGTTCCAGGGACAGATCAAGGAACGCCTGAACAGCCGCGACGCGGTCAAGCTGGTGTCGGCCTTCACCCGTCCCGCGCTCGAATTGTGGCTGAACCAGCATGTCGAGTACGGCCGCAAACTGGCCGACCTGGTGATCAAGCAGGCACAGGCGCGTACGCGCGCCGGGCAGAAGATCGAGAAGCGCAAGAGTTCGGGCGTGGCGGTGCTGCCCGGCAAGCTGACCGATTGCGAATCGACCGACATCTCGCGCAACGAACTGTTTCTCGTCGAGGGCGATTCCGCGGGCGGTTCGGCGAAGATGGGACGCGACAAGGAGTTCCAGGCCATCCTGCCGCTGCGCGGCAAGGTGTTGAACACCTGGGAGACCGAGCGCGACCGGCTCTTCGGCAACAACGAGGTGCACGACATCGCGGTCGCGATCGGCGTCGATCCGCACGGGCCGAACGACATGGTCGACCTTTCGGGCCTGCGCTACGGCAAGATCTGCATCCTGTCGGACGCCGATGTCGACGGCTCGCATATCCAGGTGCTGTTGCTGACCCTGTTCTTCCGGCATTTTCCGCAGCTGATCGACCGTCTGAACGTGTATATCGCGCGTCCGCCGCTGTTTCGCGTCGACGCGCCGGCGCGCGGCAAGCGGCCCGCGCAGAAAATCTACGCGCTCGACCAGAGCGAACTCGAGGCGATCCTCGACAAGCTGCGCAAGGAGGGAACGCGCGAGACGCAATGGAGCATCAGCCGCTTCAAGGGGCTGGGCGAAATGAGCGCCGAGCAGTTGTGGGACACGACGATGAATCCCGACACCCGCCGGCTCGCGCCGGTGGCGCTGGGGGACTTCGATTTCGCGCGAACGGTCGAGATGATGACGATGCTCATGGGCAAGGGCGAGGCTGCGGCCCGCCGCCACTGGCTCGAGGAAAAGGGCAACGAGGTCGAGGCCGATATCTGATATGGAAGACACCACTATGGCAACCACCACGTCGCCCGACGGCGAATTGCTGACGCTGGGCGTCTACGCCGAACGAGCCTACCTGGACTACGCGGTCTCGGTGGTCAAGGGGCGCGCGCTGCCGGACGTCTGCGACGGGCAGAAACCGGTGCAGCGTCGCATCCTCTATTCGATGAGCGAGATGGGCCTCGCCTCGGACGCGAAGCCGGTGAAATCCGCGCGCGTCGTCGGCGACGTGCTCGGCAAGTTCCATCCGCACGGCGACCAGTCGGCGTACGACGCGCTGGTACGGCTCGCGCAAAGCTTTTCGATGCGCTATCCGCTGATCGACGGGCAGGGCAACTTCGGCTCGCGCGACGGCGACGGCGCGGCGGCGATGCGCTACACCGAGGCGCGACTGACGCCGATCGCGCGCCTGCTTCTCGATGAAATCGACATGGATACCGTCGATTTCATGCCGAACTACGACGGTTCCTTCGAGGAACCGCGCCTGTTGCCAGGGCGTCTGCCCTTCGTGCTGCTCAACGGCGCGTCCGGCATCGCGGTGGGTCTGGCGACCGAGATTCCGTCGCACAATCTGCGCGAAACCGCAGCGGCGGCCATCGCGCTGATCCGCAATCCGGCTGCTTCGTTGTCGGACCTGCTGGCGTTGATGCCGGGGCCGGATTTCCCGGGCGGCGGGCAGATCATCTCGAGCCCGGCGGAAATTGCCGCCGCGTACGAGGGGGGGCGCGGCTCGCTGAAGGTGCGCGCGCGCTGGAAGATCGAGGAGCTGGCGCGGGGACAGTGGAATCTCGTGGTCACCGAGCTGCCGCCGAACACGTCGGGGCAGAAGGTGCTCGAGGAGATCGAGGATCTCACCAATCCGAAGATCAAGCTCGGCAAGAAGGCGCTGACGCCGGACCAGTTGCAGGGCAAGCAGACCATCCTGGGCATCCTGGACGCCGTGCGCGACGAGTCGGGCAAGGAAGCGGCGGTGCGCCTGGTGTTCGAGCCGAAGTCGAGCCGCATCGACCAGACCGAATTCGTCAATACCCTGCTCGCGCACACCAGCATGGAGTCGAACGCACCGCTCAATCTGGTGATGGTCGGCGCCGACGGCCGGCCGCGGCAGAAAGCGTTGACCGACATCCTGCGCGAGTGGATCGCGTTTCGCCACCAGACCCTGACGCGGCGCACGCGGCACCGGCTGGACAAGGCGAACGATCGAATCCATATCCTCGAAGGGCGCCTGATCGTTTTCCTGAATATCGACGAGGTGATCCGCATCATCCGCGAATCGGACGAACCGAAGGCGGCATTGATCGAGGCGTTTCAGCTGTCGGAGCGTCAGGCGGACGACATTCTCGAGATCCGCCTGCGGCAACTCGCGCGCCTGGAGTCGATCAAGCTCGAGAGGGAATTGAGCGAATTGCGCGACGAGCGCAGGAAGCTCGAGGACCTGCTGGGCAGCGAGGCGGCGATGAAGCGCCTGATGATCCGCGAGATCGAGGCCGACGCGAAGCAGTTCGGCGACGAGCGGCGCACGCTGATCCAGCACGAGAAGCGCGCGCTGGCCGAGGCGCGCGTCGCCGACGAGCCGGTGACGCTGATCGTTTCCACGCGCGGCTGGGCGCGTACGCAGAAGGGCCATGGCATCGACACCGCGCACCTGAGCTTCAAGTCCGGCGACAGCCTGTACGGCGCGTTCGAGTGCCGCACGACCGACATGCTGATCGCCTGGGGCAGCAACGGCCGCGTCTATTCGACGCCGGTCGCGGGCTTGCCCGGCGGGCGCGGCGACGGCGTGCCGGTTACGTCGTTGATCGATCTCGAGGCGGGCAGTCATCTGCTGCATTACTACGCGGCGGGCCCGGAGCGCGCGCTGTTGCTGTCGACCAGCGGCGGTTTCGGCTTCATTGCCCGAATAAGCGATTTGGTCAGCCGCAACCGCACCGGCAAGGCTTTCATGACGATCGATGGCAACGCACAGCCGCTGATGCCAACCCCGGTGCTCGACGGCGCGACGCAGATCGCCTGCCTGGCGAGCGATGGCCGCCTGCTGGTTTTCGGGATCGACGAGATCAAGACCATGACCGGCGGCGGACGAGGTGTCGGGCTGATCGCGCTGGACGAAGGCCAATCGCTGCTGCATTGCGTGACCATCACCGCGGCGGGAGTCGTATTGGTCGGCGAGCGCAGCGGCAAGCCCGACACGGTTACGCTCGCGCGGACCGCGCTCGAGCCGCATCTGGGCAAGCGCGTGCGCCGCGGACGCACGCCGGCGACCCGTCTGAAAACGACCAGCCTGCGTCCCGTATTAAACTGATTGCAGCATTTGACCGGCACAATGCGAGCGTCTGCTGTCGACGCCCGCGGTGCGCCACCCCGATCACGGTGTTCCATTGAAGGTTCTTTTATGAATCACGCGGTCGATATCGCGCTGTTTGTCCATGTGCTGAGCATGACCGTCTGGGTCGGCGGCATGTTTTTCGCCCACTTCTGCCTGCGCCCCGCGATGAGCGACCTGTCACCGCAATTGCGGCTGCCGCTTTGGGAGGGCGTGCTCGGGCGCTTCTTCGTCTGGGTGGCGGTTGCGATCCTGCTGATCCTGCTCTCGGGCGGCTTCCTGATGTCGCGCTTCGGCGGCGCGCAGGCACCCTGGCCGATTCATGCGATGACCGGTCTCGGTGTCGTCATGATGCTGATTTTCGGGCATATCCGCTTTGGTCTGTATCCGCGCCTGCGGCGGGCGGTGCAGGGACAGAAATGGCCGGAAGGCGCGAAGGCGATCGGCGGCATTCGCCGTCTCGTGACGGTGAACCTCGTGCTGGGCATCGTGACGATCGCCCTCGGCGTGCTGGGCCGCGGCTGATCGCACGACGGCGGCTGCGCGGGGCGAACCGTCGATGCGCGAGAGGCGCCCGGTGTCCCGGGGCCGAGCGGGCGTGTACCGGCTTCGGCGGTGCTCAGCGCAATTGCAGTGACGGCAGGTCGCCGGCTGCATCGGCCGGTTTGAGCGGCTCGCGGGGCGCCGCGGTGTGGACAAGGGCGGGCAATGCGCGAGCCGACAGGCCGACCTGCGCGAGGATCGCGCTCGCATCCAGGGCGCTCAACGGGCGCGAGAACAGGAAACCCTGCACGTCGAGCGCCCCCAGGCGCGACAGCCAGGCCGCCTGCTCGTCGTTCTCGACCCCTTCGACCACCACGGCGAGCCCGAGCGAGACGGCAAGGCCGACGATCGCCGAGATCATCGAGCAGACGCTGCGATCGGCCGGGATCGCGTGTACGAACGAGCGGTCGATCTTCAGGGTGTCGACCGGAAACTGATGCAGGTAGGACAGCGACGAGTAGCCGGTACCGAAGTCGTCCAGCGCGATGCGCACGCCCAGCGCCTTCAGGGCCGTGATCTTCTCCGAGACCAGTTCCGGATGCTCGATCATCGCGGTCTCGGTGATTTCCAGTTCGAGTTGCGACGGCGGCACGCCGTGCTTGGCGATCGCGCGGCGCACGGTGTCCACCAGGTCACCCCGCCAGAATTGCACCGACGACACATTGACCGCCAGCGACAGCGCCGCGTAACCCTGTGCGCGCCACAGCGCGAGCTGCGCGCAGGCGGTATCGAGCGCGAAATCGCCGAGCGGCAAGATCAGGCCGGTGGATTCGGCGATCGGAATGAAGTCGCCGGCCAGGATCAGCCCCTGCTCGGGGTGCCGCCAGCGCAGCAGCGTCTCGAAGCCGCGTACGCGCCGGTCGGCGAGATCGAAGATCGGCTGATACTCGACGAAGAACTGCTTTTGCGCCAGCGCCACCCGCAGCTGCTGCTCCCATTTCATCAGCCGGTCGGCACGCCGCGCCAGATGCGGCGAGTAGAACTGGAAACAGGCCTTGCCCGCCTCCTTGGCGCTGTACATCGCGAGATCGGCCTTCTTCAGCAGGTCCGCTTCGTTCTCGTCGGCGTCCATGTGCAGGGCGATGCCCACGCTCGCGTTCAGCACGAAGGGAATGCCGCGCACGTTGAAGGGCGGTTGCAGGGCTTCGGCGATCGCCTCGGCGAGACGCGTGGCCTCGTCCTGCACGGACGGCCCCTTGAGGGCGATCAGGAACGCGTCGCCGCCGCTGCGCGCGAGGATGAAGACATCGCTCGACAGGCGCGCCGCGATGTCGCTCAGACGGCCCGCGGTCTTGATCAGTACCTGGTCGCCCGCCGCGTGCCCGAGTGAATCGTTGACGGTCTTGAAGTTGTCGAGCCCGACCATCAGCAAGGCGATCTGGCCGACGTTCTCCGGCACGCCCACCTGACCGCGCAGCAGCCGCAGACTCTGATAGCGGTTGGGCAGGCCGGTGAGGATGTCGGTTTCGGCGAGAATCGTCATCTCGCGCTCGCGGCGCATCAGCTTGCCGATCAGCAGCATCGCGGTCAGGAGAAAGCCGATGATCGCCACCGACATGAAGCCGGTCATCAGCAGATAGACATTGCGCGTGTGGCGGTAGGCGGCCAGTTCGTCGCGCACCGACAAGCCGGTCATGATGCCCAGCGGATAACCCTGGATATGCCGGTAGGACACGATGCGCAGGACATTGTCGAGCGGATCCTTGATGACGCCCGAGAGCTGCATGCGCGGGGGATAGCGCCCGCTCGCCGAGAAACGCTGCTTCGGGTCGGGACTGCCGGTGCGGCGCGCGAGCACCGTGCCGTCGTCGCTGATGACGGCGATGACGCCGTTTTCGCCCAGGGCCGCGGTGTTGTAGAAATCGGTGGTGAAGTAGCGCGGGTCGACCGACACGACGACGACGCCGGCGAAATGACCGTCCCGGTCGTTCAGCCGTCGCGTGAACTGCAGCGACCACTGCATCGAGATACGCCCCAGGATGGGCTTGCTGATGTATAGCGTGTCCGTATCGTGCGTGACGTGATACTTGAAGTGCTCGCGATCGGACAGGTCGACCGGCACCGAGTGCACGTCGTTCGGCAGGCGCTCTCCCGTGGAGTGTCGCAACTGACCGTCGGGGCCGATGACCGACACCTGCAGCAGGACGTCGCTTTGTACGAGACCCTTGCGCACGGCGTTTTCCAGGTCGAAATCGGCCGGTGCCTTCTCGAATTCGAATTTGGTGAAACGGGTGATCTGGTCGATCTGGTGGATCGCCTTGACGGTGTGCTGCTCCAGCGCCGACGACAGGATCGCGGCGGAGTTGGCCGAATCCTCGAAACCGGACGTGCGCTCGGCCGACAGCCGGGTGCCGATGACGCCCCACAAGACCATCAGCAGTACGAGACCCAGCACCGGAATGGCGAGCAGGGTGCGTTTCTTGGTCGAAAAAGCGGGGCCACGGCCGAGCGCGCGCGGAGGGCCGTCGCCCGGCGGCAATAACTGGGTCATATCGAATACAAGGCGGTTGCCGGTGCAGGGCGTGGGCACGGAGAGCCGACCGCTCTCCACCAGGGTCAGGTGCCGTTCGGGCGCATTGACGAAGCGTACGTAAGACATCGACGCATCGGGACCTCAAGATAGTACCCCAATGCGGAAAATTTTAGGAGGTGTGGACGAGCCGCCACGGTCGTCGAGAGCGCGGGATTGCGCGCAGCGGCGTGGCATGTCTCGGGCGCGGCGCGCCGGACGAGAGCGGCACGCCTTCCGGAAAATCGAAAAAAAGCTTTTTATTCAACGTGAAAGCGCAGGAAACAAGGGTGTCTCCCGGGCGCTGGCGGGCGGGTGCCAGCCCCCGTTTGGCGCTGATCGTGAGACGTTTTCCTAGCGGTAATAAATACTCAATTTGTCAGCAATTCAGCGATCATTTCGATTTCGACGCACACGCCGAAAGGCAATTGGGCGACGCCGAACGCGGAACGCGCGTGCTTGCCCTGCTCGCCGAACACCTCGACCATCAGTTCGGATGCGCCATTGGTCACCAGGTGCTGCTCGGTGAATGTCGCGTCCGAATGCACGAGGCTGACCAGCTTCACGACCCGCGCGACGCGGCCCAGGTCGCCCGTATGCGCGTGAAGCGTGGCGATGAGGTCGATCGCCACGCTGCGCGCCGCCGCGCGTCCTTCCTCGGTCGTGAGGGTGTCGCCCAGCCGGCCGACCCAGGGTTGCCCCGCCTTGCGGGCGATGTGTCCGGAGAGATGGACGACGTTGCCGGTTTGCGCGGCCATGACATAGGCCGCGGCGGGCGCGCCGGCGACCGGCAGGGTGATGCCGGCGGCGGCGAGCCGGTCATAGACGGAAGATTGCGACATCGGGGTGCTCCTTGAAAGAAGTGAGTGCAGCGAGGTTCAGCGCGGCCAGTCGGCGATCAGGCGGGCGAGAATGTCGACGCCGGCATTGATGCGCGCTGGCGATACCGTCGAGAAACAGAGCCGCAGCGTATGCTTCCCGGGATCGTTCGCGTAGAACGGTTCGCCCGGGACGAACGCCACATTTTGCGCCACGCTGGCCGAGAGCAGCGCCATCGAATCGATATGGGCGGGCAGCGTGAGCCAGACGAACATGCCGCCCTCGGGTGTGTTCCAGGTGACGCCCGGCGGCATCGCGCGCGTGAGCGCGGCGAGCATGGCGGCGCACTGCTCCCTGTAGAGCGCCCGCACCGTCGGCACGTGCTGCTCCAGGAAACCGTCCTTGATCGCCTCGTAGACGATGCGCTGCGTCAGGATCGGCGTGTGCAGATCCGTCGCCTGCTTGGCCTGCACCAGCTTGAAATGCAGTTCTTCCGGTGCGATCACATAGCCCACGCGCAGGCCCGGGGCGAGGACCTTCGAAAAGCTGCCGAAGTACACGATATGCTCGGGCGCGAGCGACAACAGCGTGGGCAAGGGCTCGCCGCGATAATCGAGCGCGCCGTAGGGGTCGTCCTCGATGACCGGGAAACGTCCCTGACGGGCGATCTCGGCCAGTGCCTGGCGGCGCTCGAGCGGCAGGCGGCGCGCGGTCGGATTCTGGAAATTCGGCTGCGTGTACAGCAGGCGGGCGCCATCGGTGAGCGACGCGGTCAGCGAGGCCGGAATCAGGCCTTGATCGTCCGATGGCACGGACGCATAGGCGGGCTCGTACATCGAGAACGATTGCAGCGCCCCCAGGTAGGTGGGCGTTTCGACCAGCACGCGGCTGTCCGGGTCGATCAGAACCTTGCCGATCAGGTCCAGCGCCTGCTGCGAACCGGTGGTAACCAGCACCTGCGTGGCGCGGATCGTCACGCCGCCGCTCGAATGGCGCGCGGCGATCCATTCGCGCAGGGGCATGTAGCCCTCGGTGGGGGCGTACTGCAACGCGGCGACGGGGTCGTTCGCGAATACGCGGTCGGTGGCGGCGCGCATCGCCGCGATCGGAAAGGTTTCCGGAGAGGGCAGGCCGCCGGCGAACGAAATGATCTCGGGACGTTCGGTGACTTTCAGGATCTCGCGGATCGCGGAACTCGTCAGCTTGCGGGCGCGCTGCGACAGCTGCCAGGTGGGTTGCGGTGCGTCATTCATGTTCATGGTCTCGTCCGGTAATGCTTCCAGGGCGCGCACCCCGTGCGCGGCTAGCCTGCTTCTGTCTGCTTCGTCTGCGCTTCCGCCGGGGTCATTTCAGCGTCCTGACGCCGGCGGGCGTGTCGAATTCGGCGAACAGGCTGGGTTCCACCAGCGTCGGCTCGACCGTCAACAGCGTATCGAGCCCGAGCCACCGGAGGTGCTCTCCGATCAGTTCGGGCGCGGGGTGAAAACCGTGCAGCGCCTTGAGGGCGATGCCGGTCTCGGGAAGCGATGCGGCGGGGTGGTGCGCATCGTCCCATTGCATCAGGGTGGGCAGCAGCCCGTCGCCGGCGCCGCGCCAGGCCGGAAATCCGCCGCCGGGTTCGAGCGCGGCGCTGGCCGAGCGTGCGCCGTGGCGGATCGTGCGCACCGGCGGGATGCGGCGTGGATACTGGGCGGCCCAGCGCTCGAGATGGCGCGGGCGCTCGACGCGCGCGACCCAATGCGCGAGAAACGGGCCATGGGCGGCGCGCAGGCGAATCGCGGTATGGTCCAGCCCGTGCCAGCGCGGCGCCTGCACCGGGGGCGTTTCGCTATCGGCGGCCACCACTTCCAGATACAGGCCTTGCCACAGCGCGAGGCGCGCGCTGTGGCTGCCCATCTCGGAGGCCGCTGCCACGATCGTGGGCGCGGCATGCAGGGCGTCGGCGACGTAGTCGATGCCTTCGGCAAGCGTACGGGCGATCACGATCAGGTGGTCGGGTTGGATCAGGCGGATGGTCATGCGAGGCAGCGTCGAGAGTCAGGCGGTGAGGCGGTGTGATGCAACGCGGCGCGCACGGAATGAACGCGCCCGCCCGGCAGTCTGCCGCGTCATGCGCCGGGATTCAAGCGCTGTGTGGTATTTCGATGCCACATCCGGACGTGGCGTCGCAGGTGCCGCGCCGATGCCCGGACCAGGGCCGTCAGGCGAGGGCGGGAGTCCTGCCGTTCCTGGAGGATGTCCAGACAGGTGTCGGCGCTGTCCGCGCCCAGCCAGACGCCGCGCCCCGCGGCGACGTCGAGACTGTCGCCCGCTGCCAGCCAGTGATCGGCGCTCTCGCCCTCGATCGTGACCCAGAGGTGTCCCTGCCCAAGGACGAATGTGGTTCGGGAACGCGTCTCGAACAGCGCGCACTGACGCGCGTCGAGCTGGTAATGCTGGATCTGTCGCATGAAGGTCTCCGGCGAGGGCTGCCGACGGCCCGTTGACGCCGGCCCGAGCGGACAAGAAGGTATGGCGAAAATCATAACGGCCAATGCCGTTACAGTAACGGTACACTTTTTGAGATAATCTGCGATACAGTTCGCCATGCGCGGCGCGCACCCGCACCGTACGAAGCGTTTTTTTGGATGAGATCATGTCGAGCCTGCTTGAAAATATCCCCGCGCCGGTCGGCTCGGACCAGCTGACGCTGGTGGAACAGCTGGTCCAGTGGGCGCGGCGGCGCATCGACGAACGGGTATTTCGTCCGGGCCTGCGGATGCCGTCGATCCGGCGGCTCGCGCTCGACAAGGGCATCTCCCGCTTCACCGTGGTCGAGTCGTATGAGCGGCTGGTGGCGCTGGGCTATCTCGAAGCGCGGCGCGGCTCGGGTTTCTATGTCCGGGAACGGACCGCCGCGGGCACGCCTGGCGCGTCGTCCCATGCGTCGCGCGGCGGGCGCGAAGGCGGCGCGTTACGCCCGCCGCCGCCCAGCATCGACGTGCCCTGGCTGCTGAACAACATGATGCACACCACCGCCTCGGACAAGGGGCCCGGGCTGGGCTTCCTGCCGGGCCGCTGGCTCGATGGCGACCTGCTGTCCAACGCGCTCAAGGCGTTGGGCCGGCTGGGGGGACAAACGCTGTTGCGCCACGGCACGCCGCAGGGGTTTCTGCCGCTGCGCCAGCAACTGCAGGTGCGGCTGGCGGAACTCGAAATCGGCGCGCGCCCGGAGCAGATCGTCCTGACCTCGGGCGTCACCCAGGCGATCGACCTGATTTCCCGGCTGTATGTACAGCCGGGCGACGCGGTGCTGGTGGGCGATCCGGCCTGGTTCCAGATGTTCGGACGTTTCGCCGCGCAGGGCGCGCGGCTGCTGGGGGTGCCCTATACCCCGGAGGGCCCCGACCTGGACGCGCTCGAATCGCTCGCCGAAACCTGGCGGCCGAAACTCCTTTTGTTGAATTCCCTGCTGCACAATCCCACCAGCACGTCGTTGAGCGCGGCGCAGGCGCATCGCGTGCTGCAACTTGCCGAACGCTACGATTTCATGGTGGTCGAAGACGACATTTTTGGCGATCTGCTGCCGGCGACGGTGCCGGGGACGCGCCTCGCCAGCCTGGACCAGTTGCGGCGGGTCATTTATCTGAGCAGTTTCTCGAAGACGCTCGCGCCGAATCTACGGGTGGGCTATATCGCCTGCGACGCGGCGCTGGCCGGAACCCTGGCCGACCAGAAAATGCTGGCCGGAATGACCAGTCCCGAAACCGGCGAGCGAATCGTCTACCGGATCCTGACCGAAGGCCATTACCGGCGTCACGTGGAACATCTGCGCGTGCGTCTGGACGAGGTCCGGGGCGTCACGGCGCGGGCGCTCGTGCAGGCCGGGCTGACGCTGTTCAATGAACCGCAGGCCGGCCTGTTTCTCTGGGCCGACGCGCATGTGGACAGCAGCGCGCTGACGACGGCCGGGTATGAGCGCGGCTATCTGCTCGCGCCAGGCGCGCTGTTTTCGCCCTATCAGACGCCTTCCACGTGGATGCGCTTCAACACCGCCAACTGCGGAGACCCCGACTTCCTCGCCTTTCTTGCGGCGTACATACAGCAGCATGGGGCGTGACGCGTCGCCTTGGTGCCCACGCCTGGTGCCCGACGCCTGGTGCCCGACGCCTTGAAAACCACAGGATGCGTCCCCATGTGCGCGGAATCAGGGGGTTCGCACGCCGGGCCGCCCATCTCCCTAACGACCGATATTTCAGGAACGAGCATGGCGCAAGAAACAATGAGTTTTCAGACGGAAGTGAAGCAACTTCTGCAACTGATGATCCATTCGCTGTACAGCAACAAGGAGATCTTCCTGCGCGAACTGGTATCCAATGCGTCGGACGCGGCGGACAAGTTGCGCTTCGAGGCGATCGCCGACGGCTCGCTGCTGGAGAACGACCCCGACCTGCGCATCCGCGTCACGCATGACGCCGCCGCCCGCACGATCACCATCGACGACAACGGTATCGGCATGAGCCGCGACGAGGCGATCGCCAATCTCGGCACGATCGCGAAGTCGGGCACGCGCGATTTCTTCGACCGGCTGTCGGGCGACCAGCAGAAGGACGCGGCGCTGATCGGCCAGTTCGGCGTGGGCTTCTATTCGGGCTTCATCGTCGCCGACCGCATCACCGTCGAGACGCGCCGCGCCGGCAAGCCGGCCGCCGAGGGCGTGCGCTGGGAAAGCGCGGGCGACGGCGAGTTCGCGATCGAGACGATCGAGCGCGCGCAGCGCGGCACCACCATCACGCTGCATCTGCGCGCCGACGAAGACGAACTGCTGTCGTCGTGGAAGCTGAAGTCGCTGATCCAGAAATACTCCGACCACATCGCGCTGCCGATCCTTATGCAGAAGGAAGAATGGGACGCGGAAAAAAGCGAGATGGTCGTGAAGGACGAATTCGAAACGGTCAACCAGGCGAGCGCGCTCTGGACCCGTTCGAAGAACGACATCGACGCCGAGCAGTACACGAGCTTCTACAAGCATCTGGCGCATACGCAGGACGACCCGCTGGCCTGGACGCACAACCGCGTCGAAGGGCGGACCGAGTACACCCAGCTGCTTTACCTGCCGTCGAAGGCGCCGTTCGACCTGTGGGACCGCAGCCAGCGCGGCGGCCTGAAATTGTATGTGAAGCGCGTGTTCATCATGGACGACGCCGAGCAGCTGCTGCCGTCCTATCTGCGTTTCATCCGCGGCGTGGTCGACTCCAGCGATCTGCCGCTGAACGTGTCGCGCGAGATCCTGCAGGAAAGCCGCGACGTGCGCGCGATTCGCGACGGCGTGACCAAGCGCGTGCTGTCGATGCTCGAGGAGCTGGCCGAGAACGAAGCGGACAAATACGCGACGTTCTGGGGCGAGTTCGGTCAGGTGCTGAAGGAAGGCATCGGCGAGGACAACGCGAACCGGGAGCGGCTTGCGAAGCTGGTGCGTTTCTCCAGCACGCACGACGATAGCGACGCGCAAAAGGTGTCGCTCGCGGAGTACGTCGGCCGCATGAAGGAATCGCAGACGAAGATCTATTACGTCAGCGCCGACAGCTGGCGCGCCGCGCGCAACAGTCCGCATCTCGAGGTCTTCCGCAAGAAGGGCATCGAGGTGCTGTTGCTGACGGATCGTGTGGACGAATGGATGCTGTCCTTCCTGACCGAGTTCGAAGGCAAGCCGATCGCCAGCGTCGCGCGGGGCGATCTCGATCTGGTGCCGGACGAAGCCGAGAAGGAAGTGCAGGAGCAGGTGGGCGACGCGCTGAAGCCGCTGGTCGAAAAGGCGAAGGAGGTGCTCAAGGACAAGGCCAAGGATGTGCGGCTGACGTTCCGTTTGACGGATTCGCCGTCGTGCCTGGTGGCCGACGACGGCGCGATGAGCGGCTATCTGCAGCGCATGTTGAAGGCGGCGGGGCAGAATGCCCCGGCGGCACAGCCGATCCTCGAGATCAATCCCGAGCATCCGCTGGTCAAGCAGTTGAGCGCCGATACGCCGCATATCGACGACTGGTGCCATCTGCTGTTCGACCAGGCATTGCTGGCCGAGGGCGGCAGCCTGGAAGATCCGAACGCCTATGTCCGACGGGCGAACAGCCTGTTGCTGGCTGCCGCCGGCAAGTGAGGGACGTCGTGCCGCCCGTGGGCATGACATTGTCCGCGCGTGGCGCGTCGCGTCATGCCGGGCGCCGGGCGACACGGCAGCGGCCGACGCGTGGCGATGCACTCGGTGCGGCGGGTGCCGCCGGGGCCTTCGCCATGCCGGCGGGCCGCGCGCGCTGGCGCGTGCGGCCCGGGCCGTTGCTCGACCCGGACCAGAAAGACTGGGTGAGCCGGGGCGGCTCGCTGACCGCGCATCTCGCCCAACTGGGCCCGGTCAGCGTGCGGGTCGTGCGCGAAACCATCGCCGCGGCCTGGCCGGATGAAAGCGCCTGCCTGCGATCCATCGATACAGGCGCCGGCATGCACGACCGCGCACCGCATGCGCTACGCGTGTGGACGCGCGAAGTCCTGCTCAGTGTCGGCGACGTGCCCTGCGTCGCCGCCCACAGCGTCACGCCGGTGGCGCATAGCCATGGCGTCTGGAAATCGATGCGGATGCTGCGTACGCGCCCCCTGGCCGACCTTCTGTATCACGATCGCGCCGTGCGGCGTTCGGCGCTCGTTTCGCGCCGGCTCGCCGCGCGGCGCGCGTATTCGCGCATGGATCCGCTCGCGGGTTTGCCTCCGACCGCGGACCGGGGCCGGGCGGAGGCGGGGGACCGGTCGCCCCGTCGTTACCCGGTCGTCGCGCGCCGTTCGCTGTTCGAGCGTCGCGGCGCGCCGCTGTTGATCACCGAATGCTTTCTTCCGGATCTATGGCCCCTGCTCGCAAACCGACGCCTGGCCTACTGAATGCGTCGGGCAAGACGGGTATCGGCGCTGCCGCGCTCGCGGGCTTTGCGCCCGTGCTCGACGCGCGGACCCGCACCCTGATCCTCGGCAGTTTCCCCGGTGTCGCGTCGCTGGGCGCGGCGCAGTATTACGCGCATCCACGCAATCAATTCTGGCGTTTGATCGGGACCGTGCTGAACGAGGACCTGGTGTCGCTTGCGTATCCCGAACGGCTGAACTGCCTGCTGTCCCACGGCATCGGGCTATGGGACGTGCTGGCGGCATGCCATCGCGATGGCAGCCTCGATGCCGCGATCCGCCATGCCCGGCCGAACGACTTCGCGAGCCTGCGCGCGCAGGCCCCGCAACTCGCGACGCTGGGCTTCAATGGCAAGACGGCCGGCCGGTTCGCACCGCTGTTGGCCGCAGCGGGCTATCGCACGCTCGTATTGCCGTCGTCGAGTCCGGCCAACGCGATGCTGTCGTTCGAGCAAAAGCTGGCGGCGTGGCGGGCATTGCCGCTCGGCTAGCGTCGGTGCCCATCGCACAAAGCCGGGCAAGCGGGTGCCGTCTTGCTTGCGCCCGGTGAGTGCTATGCTTTCGTTCGATCGGAAACCCGGCGCCTGGCGCGCCATAGCAGGATGGGAAACGTATGAGCAAGCTTATCAAGCGCGCCTCTGCCGAGGCGCGCGCATTCGGCCGGGGCATCCGCCGGGCGGCACCCGCCGCCGTATCCGACGACGAGGACGCGGGGGACGGGGCGGATACGCAAGCGGACACCGGTCCGACTTACGCCAAGCGCACGCAGCGCGAGGCGAAGCGCGAGATGCCGGCGGCGCTCGCGCAGGCCGACCGGCAAGTCCGCGCGCGCCAGCCGCGCTTCGCGCCGGTGACGTTTTCGGAACTGGCCGGCGTGCGCTATCTGCATTTCGGCACGGAGTGGGTGCAGGGGGCGATGCGCCTGCGCAAGCCCTTCGAGCTCGAACTCGAATACGCCGAGCAGATGATGGCCTGGCTGCTGTTTCTCAACGCGCCCGCGCGGGTCACGCAGCTCGGCCTGGGTGCGGCGGCGCTGACCAAATGGTGCTATCGCGAATTGCCGGAAAGCCGTGTCGAGGCGGTCGAGCTGAACCCGTCGGTGGTCATCGCCGCGCGCAGCATGTTCGCGCTGCCCGACGACGATGCCCGTCTCGCGGTGATCGAGGCGGATGCCTGGGACTATGTGAACGACGCACGGCAGCACGGTCAGGTCGGTGTGCTCCAGGTCGATCTCTACGACGCGACCGCGCGCGGTCCGATGCTCGACAGCGTGGCGTTCTACCGTGCCTGCCGCGCGACGCTTGCCGCCCCCGGCATGCTGACCGTCAACCTGTTCGGCGACCACCCGAGCTTCGAGCGCAATATGCGACACCTGAAGGCCGCGTTCGACGGCCGCGTGGTCGCGCTGCCGGAAGTGCACGAAGGCAACCGGATCGCCCTGGCGTTCAGCGGGCCGCCGCTCGATTTCGCCTGGTCCGACCTGCAGGTGCGCGCCGCGCATGTCGGCAAGCGCTACCGCTTGCCGGCGGGCCGCTGGATCACGGCGCTCAAGGCGGTCAGCCCCGCGGGCGAGCGCTTCGTCATCTAGCGGGCGTCGCCGGTCGGCGGTCGGCGATCGGCGGCGGTCGGCACTGCCATTCGCGGGCCCTGTATCGCCACGGCAACGCAATCACGCGGATCTTGACAAAGCCGCGCCAGGCAGCACGCTTGCCGCTTGACCGCGCTTCCCCCGCTCTTATACCCTTGCAGGCTTTGCTTCCTCCACCGGTCATCTCAGAAAACAATCGCCGGGGAGGGTGGACTGACTTGGGAGACCGCCATGGCACGCTCGGACGCACCCCACGCGAAGGCAAAGCATTGGCTTTGGCTCTTGCTGGTGCCGTATATCGCCCTGATGTGGGTGCCGTTTTACAATAGCATCGAACCCCTGCTGTGGGGCTTTCCCTATTTCTATTGGTATCAGTTGCTGTGGGTCGTGATCAGTTCCGCGATCACCGCGCTGGTGTATTTCAAGACCCGCCCGTACTACCGTGGCCGGCGTCAGGGCGGAGGCGCACAATGAATGCGACCGCCACCACCGTTTTCATCCTCTTTTTCGTCGGCGTCACCGTCATCGGTTTTCTCGCGGCGAACTGGCGGCGCGGGGATCTCGCGCTGCTCGACGAGTGGGGCCTGGGCGGACGACGCTTCGGCACGCTGATCACCTGGTTCCTGCTCGGCGGCGATCTCTACACCGCCTATACCTTCGTCGCGGTACCGGCCCTGGTGTTCGGGGCGGGCGCGACCGGCTTCTTCGCGATCCCGTACTCGGTCCTGATCTACCCGTTCGCCTTCGTGGTCTTCCCGAAGCTATGGATGGTAGCCAAGAAGCATGGCTACATCACCGCGGCGGATTTCGTCCACGCGCGCTTCGGCAGCCGTTCGCTGGCGCTTGCCGTCGCCTTCACGGGCATCGTCGCGACCATGCCCTATATCGCGCTGCAACTCGTCGGCATCGAAGTCGTGATCGGCGGCCTGGGCCTGGAAACCAAGGGCTGGCTGGGCGAACTGCCGTTGCTGATCGCCTTTCTGATCCTGGCGGCCTACACCTACACCAGCGGCCTGCGCGCCCCGGCGATGATCGCGGTGGTCAAGGATGTCCTGATCTATGTGACGATCGCCGCGGCGATGATCGTGATTCCTGCGCAACTGGGGGGCTTCGGGCATATCTTCAGCACGATTCCGGTGCAGAAGCTGCTGATGAAGGCGCCGGACGCCGGCAGCCTGAACGGCTATAGCGCGTATGCGACCCTGATGATCGGTTCGGCGGTTGCGGTGTTCCTGTATCCGCACTCCGTGACGGCCTTGCTGAGCGCCTCGTCGGGCGGGGCGATCCGGCGCAACATGGCGTTGCTGCCGGCCTATTCGATCGTGCTGGGGATGCTGGGTTTGCTCGGCTACATGGCACTGGCCTCGGGCGTCAAGGACATGCCGGAGTTCGTTCCGTACTTCAAGGTCTATGGCCCGAACTTCGCGGTGCCGGCGCTGTTCCTGCATTTCTTCCCGTCGTGGTTCGTCGGTGTGGCGTTCGCGGCGATCGGCATCGGCGCACTGGTGCCCGCGGCGATCATGTCGATCGCCGCGGCGAACCTGTACACGCGCAATATCCACCGCGTGTACTTCAACCGGAACATGTCGGGCAAGAAGGAAACCGACGTGGCGAAGTTCGTCTCGCTGCTGGTGAAGCTGGGGGCGGTGGCCTTCATCGTGTTCCTGCCGCTGCAGTTCGCGATCCAGTTGCAGTTGCTGGGCGGCATCTGGATCATCCAGACCCTGCCGGCGATCGCGCTCGGCCTGTTCACGCGCTTCCTCGACTACCGCGGCCTGCTGGCGGGCTGGCTCGCGGGCATCGTCACGGGGACGTCGATGGCCGGGTCGATGCATTTCAAGTCGTCGGTGTTCGTTCTGCATGTCGGCGACATGGCGGTGCCGGGCTACGCCGCGGTATGGGCGCTGCTGGTCAATCTGGCCGTGTCCGTCGCGGTCAGCATGGTGGTACGGGGGATGAACCTGAAGGGGCCGGAAGACCGCACGCGGCCGGAAGACTATCTGGACATGGCCGGGCATTGAGCGCGGGGTGGCTCTGACCGGGTCACGTTGACCGGGTCACGTTGACCGCGTCACGCTGACCGGGTCACGCTGACCGGGTCACGCTGACCGGGTCACGCTGACCGGGTCACGCTGACCGGGTCACGCTGACCGGGTCACGCTGACCGCGTCGCCTGCCGGCCCGGGCGCTGCGGCCGCATCGCCCGCGACGCCCGTCGCATCCTACTTCTGCAGTTCGAGAATGAGCTTCTCGAGCTTGAGCGCATCGGCGGCGAACTGACGGATGCCTTCGGCGAGCTTCTCGGTGGCCATCGCTTCGTCGTTGAGCTGGAAGCGGAACGCGGATTCGTCGATGCTGACGCGCTCGATCGATTCCTTCGTCGACGCCTGCGCATCGAGCTTGCGCGTGACGGGCTCGTCGGACTCGCTCAGCTTCTTCAGCAGGTCGGGGCTGATCGTCAGCAGATCGCAGCCGGCCAGTTCGGTGATCTGCGAGACCGTGCGAAAGCTCGCGCCCATCACCTCGGTCGGGTAACCGAACTTCTTGTAATACGAATAGATCCGCTTCACCGACGTGACGCCCGGATCATTCGCGCCGCCATCGCGCGCCTCGTCCCAATCCGCGCCCGCGCTCTTCTTGTACCAGTCGTAGATCCGGCCGACGAAGGGGGAGATCAGCTTGGCCTTCGCTTCGGCGCACGCGACGGCCTGCGGCAGCGAGAACAGCAGCGTCATGTTGCAGTCGATGCCTTCGCTTTGCAGCTTCTCCGCCGCACGGATGCCTTCCCATGTCGACGCGATCTTGATCAGCACCCGCTTCGGATCGACGCCATAGCCCTTGTAGATTTCGATCAGGCTGTGCGCCTTGTCGATGGTCGCCGCGGTATCGAAGGACAGGCGCGCGTCGACCTCGGTGGACACGCGGCCCGGGATGATCTTCAGGATTTCCTGGCCGAACGCGATGATCAGTTCGTCGATGATCTTGCCCATCGGCTGGCCCTTGTGATCCTGTACCGTCTTCTCGAGCAGCGGCCGGTAGTCGTCCTTCTGCACCGACTTGAGGATCAGCGACGGGTTCGTGGTGGCGTCCTGGGGCTTGTATTCCTCGAGCAGACGGAAGTCTCCGCTGTCGGCGACGACGGTGGTGTATTGCTTGAGCTGGTCTAACGATGTCATGATCGGGCCTCCTTGGCCGGTACGCGGCCGTGCCATCGCACATGCCATGGCGCGGCGTCATTTCCTGTCGATTTCCTTCCCATTGTAGACCGCATTCGGCCGTGCCATCGCCGGCCCGTCCGCATGGCAGGCGCAGCGAATAAGACGCTTTCGAGTCGCTTGGGTCAAGTGGACTCGGGTGCGGTGGAAGGTTACAATACCTCGGCTTTTTCGGCCTGTCCCCCTCATGCCCAGGTTGCGATATATGAAAAAATCCGTCATGGCGGTTGCGCTGACGCTGGCCGCGCTCGCCGCATCCGGCGCCCGTGCCGATCCGGTCGGCAACCCGGAGGCGGCGAAGTACAAGGTGGCGATGTGCATCGGCTGTCACGGTATCGAGGATTATCGGACCGCCTTCCCCGAGGTTTACCATGTGCCCAAGCTGGGTGGTCAGAACGCGGGATACATCGCCAGCGCCCTGCGCGAATACCGCCTCGGCAACCGCCATTACGCGACGATGCACGCGATCGCCGTTTCGCTGAGCGACCAGGACATCGCCGACATCGCCGCCTACTATGCGGCGCAGACGCCGACCAGCAAGGACAATGCCGTCAAATGACGGCGTCCCCGGTCCGATGGGCCGGACCGACGGGACAGGAGAATTCATGAAAAAGTTTCACGCGGCGCTCGTGGTACTGGTCGCGTCCGGCGCGGGCCTGGCGGCGCAAGCGGCGTTCGCCGCGGACATCGAGGCGGGGCGCGCGCTGGTCGAGGCGACCAACTGCGCCGCCTGTCACGGTGCGCGTCTGAACAACCCCGTCAGCGACGCCTACCCGAAGCTGGCCGGCCAGCACGCCGACTATACCTATTACGCGCTCAGGCAGTACCAGATGGGCAATGCAAATCCGGCGATCGGTCGCGACAATGCGATCATGCGCGCGCAGGTGCAGGGCATGTCGGAATCGGACCTGCGCAATATGGCCGCGTACATTGCGTCGCTGTCCGGCGACCTGACCGTACGCAAGTAGGGCGGCGCCGCGCCGATCGTCAACCGTGCGTGGCGCGCCGCTGGATGCGCTCGATGTACGCGCTGGAATCGAGAGGCGCGCCGCTGCGTTGCGCCTCCCAGAGCGTTTCTCCCAGGCAATCCATGATCTGATGCTGCGCCGCGTGCGACGATCCCAGGCGCGCCGCCAGGCGCTCGTGCGCCAGACGGATGCCGGGCGGCTGATCGATCGAGACCTGCTCGCTGATCGCGAGGTGCATCGACAGATGCAGGAACGGGTTGCTCTGGCCCTGCTCGGGCGTGTAGTCGCGATCGGCCGCTTCGTCGGCATCGTCCAGCGCGTCCCGGTATTCCGGATGCTCGACGATCCAGTCGGCGGCGATGGTTTCGAGCGGCGTGAGAATCTCCCTGGCGCGCTGCTTGCGCGCGATCGCGCAAAAGAACTGGCGGACTTCTTCTCGGCTGGGATTGAACATGGGCGGGCGGGGTACGCGATGAACGGGGCGGTCGGAGGCGAAAGGATCCGTTTCAGGAATCGATTGTACGCTTCGTGCCGCCGCGCCGTGCTGGCGCCCCGCGTGTAGCGGTGGTGGCGCCGGCCGGGGCGCCGACGGCGATTTTCACGCCGGCTTTGCGGGCGGCCTTGCCAGCGGGTTTGACGACATTGGCCACCTTGACCGTCTTTTCGTGGCGGGCGTCGTCACCGGGGGCGGGTGTCTTGTCCCGGAATTCGCATAGCGGCTCGATCGCGCAGTGCCAGCACTCCGGCCGGCGCGCCTTGCAGACATAACGCCCGTGCAGCAGCAGCCAGTGGTGGGCATCGTGCAAAAATTCGTCGGGCGTGACCCTGACGAGCGTTTCCTCAACGACGCGCACATCCTTGCCGGGAGCCAGTCCGGTGCGATTGGCGACCCGGAAGATATGGGTGTCGACGGCAATCAGCGGCTCGCCGAACGCCGTGTTCAGGATGACGTTGGCGGTTTTGCGGCCGACGCCGGGCAGTGCCTCGAGCGCCTCGCGCCGTGGCGGCACCTCGCCGCCGTGGTGTTCGATCAGCGCCCGGCAGGTCGCGATCACGTTCCGGGCCTTGGTGCGATACAGACCGATGGTCTTGATGTAGTCGGTGACGCCGGCCTCGCCCAGCGCCAACACCGCCGCCGGCGTGTTCGCCACCGGAAACATCCTGGCCATCGCCTTGTTGACCGAGACGTCGGTGGCCTGTGCCGACAGGAGCACCGCGATCAGCAATTCGAACGGCGTGGTGTAGACCAGTTCGGTCGTAGGGTGCGGATCGAGTTCCCGCAATGTTTCGTAGAGCGCCTGGCGCTTGTCTGCATTCATCGGGAGTCGCTCGATGGAGTATCCGCCAGGCGGCGCAGACGCGCGCGCTCGACGGCGGCCTGGATGATGGCCTGTTTGCGCGCCTGTGCCGCTTGGGCCTGCGCGTCGGCATCCCGGGCGCCCGCGTCCCGTGCCGCCGTGTCCTGCGCACCGGCGCCAGGCGGTGCGCCGTGCGCCACCGCGTTCGCCGCTGCGGCCTGCGCCATGCGTTCGGCCGCACGCTGGCGTGCCGCTTCCTGTTCGGCTGCCTGGCGCGCCAGGTGACGGTCGTGATGCGTGCGCGCCGCGTCCGCCTGCGCCTGGGTCCATGCCTGCCAGCCGGTGGCGTCGCCGGTTGCCGGCACCATGGCGATGCAATCGACCGGGCAGGGCGCCACGCACAGGTCGCAGCCGGTGCATTGCGCGGCGATCACCGTGTGCATCAGTTTCGCGGCGCCGGCGATCGCGTCGACCGGACAGGCCTGCAGGCAAAGGGTGCAGCCGATGCATAGCGACTCGTCGATGATCGCCAGCGGTCGCGGACGTTCCGCGCCGTTGGCGGGATTCAGCGGCAGCGAGGGCCGGCCGAGGAGGTGCGCCAGACGTGTCACGCCCTCCTGCCCGCCCGGCGGGCATTGATTGATCTGCGCGGTGCCCTCGGCGATCGCGCGCGCATACGGCGCACAGCCGGCGAAGCCGCACTTGGTGCATTGGGTCTGCGGCAACAGATTTTCGATCTGTTGCGCGAGTAACGTTATCACGGGGTGTTTTCCTGGACTTGCCGTCTTCTGGCCGTCATTATCCGGCATTTCCGCGATTCGGTCGTCCCCCGGGAGCGGCGTGCGATAATCGCCGGACGATCGATACCCCCAACCGGGGAGGGGACACGGCGATGAGACAGCCAGCAAAAAACAAACGGGATCCCGAAGGAACGCGCCGCCGCATTCTCGACGCCGCGACGACGGAGTTTCATCTCGGAGGTCTGGCCGGCGCGCGCGTCGACGGCATCGCGCGCCGCGCGTCGACGAACGAGAGAATGCTGTACTACTACTTCGGCAGCAAGGAGCAATTGTTCGTCGCGGTGCTCGAGAAAACGTACGATGCCTTTGTCTCGGCGCAGTCGGCACTGAGGCTGGACGACATGCCGCCCGTTCCGGCGCTGACGACTTTTGCCCAGTTCGTTTGGGACTACTATCGTTCTCATCCGGAGGTCGTTCGCCTCATCAACAACGAAAACCTGCACCGGGCGCGTTATCTGCGCCAGTCGCGCATCCGGCAATGCATGGCACCCGTGCTGTCGGTGCTGGTGGGCATTCTTGAAAAAGGAATGCGGGCCGGCGTTTTCCGTCCCGATATCGATCCGTTGCGCTGCTATGTCTCGATTTCCGCGCTGGGTTATTACGCGGTGTCGAACCGATACACGCTCGCCGAGACGATCGGACGCGATTTCTCGGATCCGGAAGAGCAGACACTGCTCGTTCGTCAGCATACCGACATGCTGCTGGCATATGTACGCGGCGATGGCGCGTGCGCGTCGGCCTGACGCCGATCGCGCGACCCAGCCGGCCGTGGAACCGCCGCGGACTTGCCGCGTGCCCCCGGCCACGGGCGGCCGCTACTGATGCCTGCTGCTACCCATGCCCGCCACCCCGTGCCGGTCGTCGCCGTCCGTGACGCTCTCCGCCGCAGGCGCGGCGTCCGATGCCGGCGCCGGGTTTTCCGGTTGACCGGTTGCGGCGCGCAGGAACACTTCGCCGTGTTTCATCAGATTCATCGCCGTGTGCGCGAGCGCCACATGCGAGAAGGCTTGCGGAAAATTCCCGATCAGACAACCCGCCTCGGTATCATATTCCTCGGCGAGCAGGCCCACGTCGTTGCACAGGCCGAGCAGCCGCTCGAAGAGTTCGGTCGCCTCCGCGTCGCGGCCTTGCTGGTGGTAGCTGTCCGCCAGCCAGAAACTGCAGGCGAGGAACGTGCCTTCGCCGGGCGGCAGGCCATCGGCGGTTTCCTCGGTGCGATAGCGCTGCACGAGACCATCGACGGTGAGCTCTTTCGCGATCAGCTCGACGGTGGACACCACGCGTGGATCGTCGGGCGGAAGAAACCCGACCGATGCGAGCAACAGCAGGCTGGCATCCAGCGCTTCACCGCCGTAGACCTGGACGAAACTGCCGATCTTCGCGTTATAACCCTTCGCGCAGACGTCGGCGTGAATCACGGCGCGCAGCGTGCGCCAGGATTCGATCGGACCCTCCAGATTGAATTCCTCGGCGGAGCGGATCGCACGGTCGAGCGCGACCCAGGCCATGACCCGGGAAAACGTAAAGTACTGGCGTCCGCCGCGCACTTCCCAGATGCCTTCGTCCGGCTGGTCCCAGACGGCGACCAGTCTTTCCACGAGCGCGCATTCCACGGCCCAGGCGCTCGCGTCGGTCGGCAGTCCGCCGATGCGCGCGACATGCAGCGCGCTCATGACTTCGCCGAACACATCGAGCTGCAGCTGGTCGACCGCGCCGTTGCCCACGCGCACCGGCTTCGAGCCTTCGTAACCCGGCAGCCAGTCGACTTCCCATTCCGGCAGGCGACGCTCCCCGCCGATGCCGTACATGATCTGCAACTGATCGGGCGAACCGGCGACGGCGCGGGAGAGCCAGGCGCGCCATGCCGCGGCTTCCTCGTAGTAGCCGCCGCGCATCAGCGCCAGCAGCGTGATGGTCGCGTCGCGCAGCCAGCAGAAACGATAGTCCCAGTTCCTCGGCCCGCCGGCCTTTTCCGGCAGGGAGGTGGTCGGCGCGGCGACGATGCCCCCGGTGGGTTCATAGGCCAGCGCCTTGAGCGTGATCAGCGAGCGCTTGACCTGCTCCGCCCATTTTCCCGATACCGTGCAACGGGAGGCCCAGTCGCGCCAGAAGGTCTGCGTACGCGCCAGGGCGGAATGCGGATTGGTGGCGGGCGGCACGCGTTGGTGGGAAGGCGCATAGGCCATGACGAAAGGAATCGTCTCGCCTTCGCGCACCGTGAAGGTCGCCTCGGTGTGCAGATCCTGCCCCGTCAGTTGCAACGGCGTGCGCAACACCACCCGGTCCGGTCCGGCCACCGCCTGGATGCCGGAGGCATCGTCAAGCTGGCTCACCCAGGGGACCGAGTGACCATAGTCGAAGCGCAGCACCAGTTCCATCGACATGTCGACCGTGCCGGACTTCCCCGTCACGAGTCGGATCAGTTCCGGCCAGCCGTTGCGCATCGGCATGAAGTCCGTGAGATGCACGGTCCCCGTGGGCGTCGTGAAAACCGTCTCCAGCACCAAGGTGTCGGACTGATAATACCGCCGGCTGGCTTTGACCGGGACGCCGTCCGCACCTGGCGTGGGGGCAATCTGCCAGCGTCCGTGCTCGGGCTCGCCCAGCAGCCCCGCGAAGCACGCGCCGGAGTCGAAGCGCGGCCAGCATAGCCAGTCGATCGATCCATCCTTGGAAACGAGTGCTGCGGTGTGACCGTCGCCGATCAGGGCGTAATCTTCGATTTTCGATGCCATTCGCGATCCCATGGGTAGTCCGCGTGCCTGGGCGCTTGTCTGCGGAGGGGACGGTATTCTTGCACGAAGCTTTCGGCGCAGGAAAAAAAACGGCCCGCAACGTTGCCGTTGCGGGCCAATAGCCGCCGTCTCACGGGGGCTTGACGGCGGGAGACCTGAAGAGTGGACGCGTGCAACGCAGCTGTGTTGCGTAACAAGCGTCAAGAGATCGCCCCGGCTCAGGCGCGAGATCGCAGCACACACCGGGGGTCTTCGTACAGGGAATAGAGCAAGCTGCATGCCTGGCGTCGATGACGCCACATGCGCGGATGTGCAATGCGACGGATTGCCGTCGGCCGGCGAGCCATTTCCGTCCACGGTGCGCAAACATCGCCATACGGGCGCTGTCGCGCATTGCACTTCCCACGGATGCGGCCGATCGGCTCCGGGTACACGCGATCCCCGGTGTGCTCAAGGATCGACGAGGACTGGGGGCAAGGTCTGGACGCGCAGCGCATGAGCGGCGGGAGTGCGCGTGCCGGGAGCGTACGCACCTGCGGGGACCCGATTCCTGGGCGTATAAACTTTGCCGTCGCCGCGCAGGAATTACGTGGCGTCCGGGTGTCGCCGTCGCTTGCCCGGGATGCGACCGGGCGTATGGGCGTCGTCATGCCCGCAAGGATGTTTTATGATCGATCTTCGCGGGCTGCCGCGCTGGCTTTCTGGTTTTCTGGTCGTGGCGCACGCCAACCGGAGCCGTTTTAAACCCTCCCACCGATACATTATGGAAAATGCGGCGACGAAAGAGCAGTTAGTGGAGGCCGCGGCGGCACAGGGCGAACGCGCGCTGGTGGTGCCCCAGGGCTTCGTCTGTGGCTTCGCATTTCAAGAAGGACGGGCGTCGGCGCTCGATTGGTCGCGTGCAGCCCGTCTGCCCGCCGACCCGGGGATACCGTTGTGGCTGCATTTGTCCGGGGCGGACCCGCAGATCCATACCTGGCTGCAGGGCGCGGACGCCTTGCCGTCCACCGTGCGCGAATTCCTGACGGGGAAAGATCGCCGCCCACGCGTGCATGTCGGCACGAGCTGCCTGTATGGGGTGATATCGGATTTTGAACTGGGCGGCGGGGCGGACATCGACAAGGGGAAGAGCGCGCTGCGTTTCTACATCGATGCGTCGCGCCTGATCACGGTACGGGCCTCGCCGCTCGAATCCACCGACCGGCTGCGCCTCGCCGCGCTTGACGGCGACGTGTTCCGCGACACGATCGATCTGTTCGCCTCGCTGATCCGTGGCCTGAACGAGACCTTCGCGGACAAGGTCAACGATCTGGCCGACCGTCTCGACGATATCGAGGAGGGCGTGCTGGACGGACGGCACAAGGATCAGCGCGTATTGCTGGGCGCGGTGCGTCGCGATCTTGTCGAACTCAAGCGCTATGTGGACCCCGAGCGCACGGCCCTGGCGCAATTGCTGGTGCCACGTCTGGAGTGGGCCAACCCGCGTTCGTCGGAAGCGCTGGTGCAGTCCATCCAGACATTGAACAGCATCGGCGGCTCGCTGGAGGCGTTGTATGAAAGATCCAAGCTATTGCAGGACGAAATGGCGTCGCTGCTCGCCGAGGATATCAACCGCAAGCTGCTGGCGCTGGCGATCATGTCGGCTTTGCTGTTGCCGGCATCGCTGATTTCGGGAATTTTCGGTATGAATGTCGCGGGCCTGCCGGGTATGCACGAACGTTACGCCTTCTGGATCGTAACCTCGGCCATGCTGCTGCTGGGGTTGGTGACCGTCGCCATATTGAAGCGCCTGCGGCTGTGGTAAGCGCGCGGGGGGACGGTAGCGGAGGGCGAGGCTTCTTCCCGCGTTTCGCCGGCCCCGTGACGCGCCGTCACCTTATTGGACGCATTGTGCCTTGGCCCCATAGCAAAAGGCCCCGTCGGAATCACTCGACGGGGCCTTTCGTTTTACGACAAATTCTTTGGCTCCCCGACCTGGACTCGAACCAGGGACCTGCGGATTAACAGTCCGTCGCTCTACCAACTGAGCTATCAGGGAACAACTCAAACAACCGAGAAAGAGATTATATGCATGAACATCTCTTTCGTCAACTTTTTTCGCACGACTCGATCAAAAAAAGGTTTTGCCACATACCTTGCGGCGATTTCCCGCTGCTTTTCAGCGCTCGAGCAACTTGAGCTTGTCTTCCTTGTCTTTCCATTCGTCGGCGTCGGCCAGCGGCGCCTTCGTTTTCGTGATGCTCGGCCAGGCGCGTGACAATTCCGCGTTCAGCTCGATGAAGGCCTGCTGATCGCCGGGAACGTCTTCCTCGGCATAGATCGCATTGGCCGGGCATTCCGCGACGCAGACGGCGCAGTCGATGCACTCGTCCGGATCGATGGAGAGAAAATTCGGGCCTTCCCTGAAGCAATCAACCGGGCATACATCGACGCAGTCGGTGTAGCGGCACTTGATGCAATTCTCGGTCACGACGTGCGTCATTCAGACTCCTGCTACGTTAGAGCCGGGGTCGGCTTTTACGAAAGGCGTTATTGTAACCGAATGCTCGCATAAAAGCGCCGAGGCTGCTTGGCGCCCATCAGACAGAAACGTCATGCGCTTATGGGGATCCTGCCAGGTGCGCGTGCGGCGCGGCATGCCTGCCGTGGCTGTGATTTCGGTTACCATCGTTCTGGCGACGTCCCTGCGACAAGTTACCGCTGCCCCGGCGTCCCGCACGCCGCTGTCCGCCGCCTCGGCATCCCGGCATCCCGGCACAGCGCGCCGGACACCCGCGCCCCATCCGGAAAGCCCATGATCATCAATTCCTTGCTCGACACCGATCTGTACAAATTCACCATGATGCAGGTCGTGCTGCATCATTTTCCGGCGGCGGAGGTCGAATACCGCTTCCGGTGCAGGACGCCGGGTGTCGAGCTCGCCCCTTACGTCGATGAAATCCGCGCGGAGATCACCCATCTCTGCGCGCTGCGTTTCACTGCGTCCGAACTGTCCTATCTGCGACGGATGCGCTTCATCAAAAGCGATTTCGTCGACTTCCTGGCGCTCTTTCACCTGAACGAGAAATGCATCTCGGTGACGCCTTCGCGCGAGCGCGCCGGCGAGATCGAGATCGTCATCACCGGCCCCTGGCTGCACACGATCCTCTTCGAAATCCCGGTGCTGGCGATCGTCAACGAAGTCTATTTCCGCAACACCCAGCGCGAACCCGATTATCGCGAAGGCCGGGAGCGTCTCGAGGGCAAGATGGCGTTGCTGGGCGCAAGCCCGGAGTACGCGGATTGCAAGATCGCCGATTACGGCACGCGCCGGCGCTTCTCGCAGCAGTGGCACGAGGAAGTCCTGCTGACGCTCAAGGCGCGTCTGGGTTCGCAGCTCGCCGGCAGCAGCAACGTGCTCTATGCGATGCGGCACGACCTCACGCCGCTGGGCACGATGGCGCACGAATACCTGCAGGCCTGCCAGGGGCTCGGGCCGCGCCTGCGCGATTCGCAGATCTTCGGCCTGGAGATGTGGGCCAAGGAATACCGCGGCGATCTGGGCATCGCGCTGTCCGACGTCTATGGGATGAAGGCTTTCCTGAACGACTTCGACATGTATTTCTGCAAGCTGTTCGACGGCGCGCGCCATGACTCGGGAGATCCGTTCGAATGGGGCGAACGTCTGCTGAAGCACTACGAGGACAATCGTTGCGACCCGCGCACCAAGATCATGGTGTTCAGCGACGCGCTCGACATTCCGAAGGTGCTGCAACTGTACGAGCGCTTTCGCGGAAGGTGCAGGCTTGCCTTCGGTGTGGGCACCAACCTCACCAACGATCTGGGCTACCAGCCCCTGCAGGTGGTCATCAAGATGGTGCGCTGCAATGGGCAGCCGGTGGCCAAGCTGTCGGATTCGCCGGGCAAGAACATGTGCGACGACAAAGCCTATCTGGCCTATCTCCGGCAGGTCTTCGAAATACCTTCGGAATAGTCTGAGCGAAGTGCCGGGGCCGCGGCGGGACGTGGTCGGTATAATCTGGCAAAACGGTCGTTGGGCTGCGCATGGCCACCGACCGGCGCCCCGTCACCTTTCCCCGGAACGTATGTACCAGCCTCCGTCATGTCGCTTGGGTATCCTGATCATTCCCGCCGTGCTGGTGGTTTTGCTCGCGCCGGTTTCCGCGCGGGCCGCCGACATCGATGGCGCCGCGCTCGCGCCTGCGTGGGGTCTGCCGTTCGCGGCGATGCTGTTGTCGATCGCATTGATGCCGCTGCTGGCGCCCGCTTTCTGGCACGCGCATTTCGGCAAGCTCGCCGCAGGCTGGGCGATCGCCTTCGTCGTTCCGTTCGCCGCCGTATATGGCGCGGCGTATGCGGTGCATCTGATCGTCCATGCGCTGCTCGCGGAATACCTGCCGTTCATCGCCTTGCTCGCCGCGCTCTACACGGTCGCCGGCGGGATCTGTCTGCATGGAAGGTTGCGTGGCAGCCCCGGGCTGAACGTGGGGCTGTTGGCGCTGGGCGGTGCGCTCGCGAGCGTGACGGGCACCACCGGCGCGGCAATGCTGCTGATCCGGCCGCTGCTGCGCGCGAACGAGGGGCGGCCCCATGTCGCCCATGTCGTGGTGTTCTTCATTTTCATCGTCGCGAACGCCGGCGGGTCGCTGACGCCGCTGGGCGATCCGCCGCTGTTCCTGGGGTTTCTGAAGGGCGTCGGTTTTTTCTGGACGGGCCGCCATCTGCTGCTGCCGATGCTGCTGGTCTGCGCCGGTTTGCTGCTGCTGTTCTTCCTGATCGACGGGCATGTTTTCCGGCGTGATGCGACGCGGGGGAGCGATGTCGGGAATCGGCCGCGGCACGAAAGCCCGGGGCGCGAAAGCCCGGGGCACGAAAGCCCGGGGCACGAAAGCCCGGGGCACGAAAGCCCGGGGCACGAAAGCCCGGCGTCGAAGCTTCACCTCGACGGCAAGATCAATTTCCTGCTGCTCGGCTGCGTGATCGCGCTGGTGTTGATGAGTGGCGTCTGGCGGCCGGGCATCGTTTTCGACGTGCTGGGCACGCCGCTGCCGTTGCAGGATGCACTGCGCGACGCGCTGCTGTTCGTCGTGCTGCTCGTCTCGCTGCGGGTCACGCCGGTGTCGGCGCGGCGCGGCAATCAGTTCGACTGGGCACCGATCATCGAAGTGGCGAAACTGTTCGCGGGGATTTTCGTGACGATCGCGCCGGTCATCCTCATTCTGGGCGCCGGTTCGCGCGGCGCGTTCGCGCCTTTGCTGGCGCTGGTCAGCGACGCGCAGGGCCGCCCGATCGATGCCGCCTACTTCTGGGCGACCGGGCTGCTTTCCGGATTTCTCGACAACGCGCCCACCTACCTGGTATTTTTCAATACAGCGGGCGGCGACGCGGCCAGTCTCATGACCACCGGCGCGCGCACGCTCGGTGCGATTTCCGCGGGTGCGGTCTTCATGGGCGCGCTGACCTATATCGGCAACGCGCCGAATTTCATGGTCAAGGCGATCGCCGAGGAACGCGGTGTCGCCATGCCGGGATTTTTCGGTTACATGGCATGGTCGGTGCCGATCCTGCTGCCGCTTTTCGGCCTGGTGACCTGGCTGTTTTTCTAGAGAGAAAAGATAGACGCATGAAGCAAAAGATACTCGTCACCCGGGCGCTTTTTCCCGATGTCGTCGACCGGCTGCGCACGCACTTCGACGTCGAGACCAACGATCTCGGACGCGTCTTCACCGCCACCGAATTGACCGAGCGCATCGCGGACAAGGCTGGCCTGATGGTCATGGGCGACCCGATTTCCCGCGCGATGATCGCGGCCGCCCCGGCATTGAAGGCGGTCTGCAACATGGCGGTCGGCTACAACAATTTCGACCTGGCCGCGTTGAACGCGCGGGGCATCCTCGCGACGAATACCCCGGACGTGCTGAACGAAACCACCGCCGATTTCGGCTGGGCGCTGCTGATGGCAACCGCGCGGCGCGTCACCGAGGCCGAGCATTACCTGCGTGCCGGGAAATGGCAGGCCTGGCAGTACGACATGCTGACCGGCACCGATGTGTTCGGTTCGACGCTCGGCATCATCGGCATGGGGCGCATCGGGCAGGCGGTGGCACGCCGCGCGCAGGGCTTCGGCATGCGCGTGGTGTATCACAACCGTTCCCGCGTCGCCCCCGACATCGAGCGCGCGCTGAACGCGGAATGGGTCGAGAAGGACGCGTTGCTGCGGCAGGCGGATCACATCGTGCTGGTCGTCCCGTATGCGCCGGCGAGCCACCACACCATCGGCGCGCGCGAAATCGGCCTCATGAAGCCGACGGCGAACCTGATCAACATCGCGCGCGGCGGCATCGTCGACGACGCCGCGCTGATCGAGGCGCTCGCCGCCGGCCGCATCGCCGGCGCGGGTCTCGATGTCTTCGAAGGCGAGCCGCAACTGAACCCGGGGTTCCTGTCCCTGACGAATGTCGTGCTGGCGCCGCATATCGCCAGCGCGAGCGTGCCGACGCGGCGCGCGATGGCGAATCTGGCCGCCGACAATCTGATCGCCGCGCTCGGCGAGGGGCCACGTGCGGGAAATCCTCCGAACGTCGTCAATCCCGAAGCCCGCGGCATCCCATGAGCGCTGCGGGAGCGACGATGGCGGGAGACCTCTTGCCCTGGCTGGTCGGCAGCGTCGTATTGCTGGCGCTGGTCGCGCTCGTGGCGGTGGGCGCCCTGGCCGCGCTGATGCGGCGCACCCGGACGGGTGCCGGGCGCGACGACGCGCAATTCGACGCCCTGCTTGACGACGTCAATGCGTTTCGCGAGGAAAGTGCCCGTACCGCCGAGCGGCTCGATCGTTCCCTGCGCGGCGACATGACCGAGACCGCGCGCATCGGTCGCGCCGAAACCGGGGCGGTCCTCGGCCAGTTCCAGCAAACGCTCGCCGCGCAACTGAGCAGCATCGCGACGTTGCAGAACCAGAAGGTCGATGGGTTCGCGAAGGATCTGGCAAACCTGACGCACAGCAATGCGGCGCAGCTCGACACGGTACGCACGAGCCTGGCCGATCAGGCGCGGCAGGCCCGCGAGGAGCAGGGCGCGGCGCTGCGGCATGTCGGGGAAACGCTGAACCTGCAACTCGCCGGCCTCTCGCAGACCAACGATCTGCGCTTCGCCGAAGTGCGCGATACGCTCGAGCGCAAGTTGAAGGATATCGAGGTCAACAATGCGCTGAAGCTCGACGAGATGCGCCGCACCGTCGACGAGAAACTGCATGCGACGCTCGAGCAGCGGCTGGGCGAATCGTTCAAGCTGGTCTCCGACCGCCTCGAACAGGTGCATCGCGGGCTGGGCGAGATGCAGACGCTCGCGGCGGGCGTGGGCGACCTGAAAAAGGTTCTGACGAACGTCAAGACGCGTGGCACCTGGGGCGAAGTGCAGTTGGGGTCCCTGCTCGAACAGGTGCTGACCGCCGAACAGTACGCGAGCAATGTCGCGACGGTGCCGGGCAGCAGCGAACGCGTCGAGTTCGCGATTCGCCTGCCGGGCGGCGCATCCGGCGCAGCCGGCGCCCGGCGCGGCGATGGATCGGGGCCGCAGGGAACGCCCGTGTGGTTGCCGATCGATGCCAAGTTCCCGCGCGAGGACTACGAACGCCTGATCGACGCGCAGGAACGCGCCGATCCCGCTGGGGTCGAGGCATCGGGCCGCGCGCTGGATGCGCGGGTACGCCTGGAGGCGCGCCGGATCGCGGAGAAATATCTGGCGCCGCCGCACACCACGGATTTCGGCCTGCTGTTTCTGCCCACCGAGGGTCTTTACGCCGAAGTCCTGCGCCGTCCCGGTTTGAGCGACGCCCTGCAACGCGACTATCGGATCACGATCGCCGGACCGACCACGCTGACGGCCTTGTTGAACAGCTTGCAGATGGGGTTTCGCACGCTCGCCATCGAACAGCGCTCCAGCGAGGTCTGGCAGGTGCTGGGCGCGGTGAAGACCGAGTTTTTCAAGTTCGGCGACGTGCTGGCGAAAACCCGTTCGCAACTGGAAACCGTCGCGCGTTCGATCGACCTCGCCGAACGCCGCACGCGCGTCATGCACAAGACCCTGCGCGATGTCGAGGCCCTGCCGGGCGACGCGGCAGCGGCGCGGCTCGCCGGCCTGTCGGAGGACGATGCATCGCCGCCGGTCGATCCCGCCGACGCGTCGCGTTAGAGCCGCCGGACGTGCGGGGTGCTCAGCTGGCGGCCAGCGTCTCGAGCGCCGTGCCGGTCACACGCACGATGCGCCATTCCTTCAACACCGTCGCGCCCAGGCTTTCGTAGAACGCGATCGCGGACTGGTTCCAGTCGAGCACGCACCACTCGAAACGGGCGCAACCGCGCGCCAGCGCCAGCGCCGCCAGATCCGCCAGCAGACGCTTGCCGATGCGGGTGCCGCGGTGCGCGGGCCGCACGTACAAATCCTCCAGATAAAGACCGCGCCGCCCAAGGAAGCTCGAGAAATTCGTGAAGAACAGCGCGTACGCGATCACCTCGTCGTCGACGGTGGCGACACGCGCCTCGATCGCCGGCTGCGGGCCGAACAGGGCCAGTGCCAGGTCGGCTGCGCTGGCCACCAGCATTTCGCGCAGTTGTTCGAAGTCGGCGAGTTCGCCGATCAGCGCATGGATCGCGGTGACGTCGTCTGCCCGTGCGGGGCGGATGACGGCCGCGGCGGGGTAAGCGATCGCATCGGTCATGGGACCGCTCAGAGATCGTCGGGCGAATCGGACAGAACGATCTCGATCCCGCCGAAACGCGAGGCGACCCAGTTGTACGCCTGGCAGGCGATCCAGAGCAGGATGAAACCCACCACCGCGTTGATGATCAGCGCACTGAAGATGGCGCTGAAGACCGAGCCGATCTCCATCTGGCCATACTTGAGGAAGCCGACGAGGATCGCCAGCAGGACGATCGGCACGCTGAAGGTCAGGTAGATCAACATCAGCGCCTTCGCGGTCTGGCCAGGCGCGATATAGGAGATCTGTTTCTTGATTTCGGTGCCGGGCACGGAGGCGGAAAACAGCCTGTGCGACAGGTCTTGCAGCCCGTGCGCGCCGGTGCTGGCGCTTGCTTCCGCCGCGGTATGCGGATCGCCACCGGGAAAGTTCGCATCGTCTGCCGCAATCGGCGCGCTGCGGGAAGTATTCGGCGTGGTGGTCATATCAAACCCTCGAAAAACATGATGTCCAGTGAATCTCCGGCGTGCAGGTCGCCTTGCTCGTGTTCGAGGATGAGGAAACAGTTCGCCTCGCTCATGGAACTGAGCACGCCCGAACCCTGCGCGCCGGCAAGTGCCACCTGCCAGTCGCCCGTGACGGTACGTTGCGCCCGGCCACGGGCGAATTCGGTGCGTCCACGGCGTTTGCGAATCGGCGCAAGGGCGCTCGCACGCACCCGCGGGACCGGCTCGACGCGGGCGCCGGCGAGTGTCAGCAGCGCGTCCCGGACGATATGGTAAAACGCCGCCATCACCGCGACGGGATTGCCGGGGAGACCGAAAAACGGGATCCGGCGCGCCGTGGGGGCGGCGTTGGCGGGATCCCCGGCATTGTCCACGATCAATTGACCGAATGCAAAGGGCCGGCCCGGGCGCATCGCCAGCTTCCAGAACACCACGTCGCCGAGCGCGGCGAACACGTCGCGAACGAAATCGGCGTCGCCGGCGGAGACGCCTCCCGAACTCAGGATGGCATCCGCCCGGGACGCGGCGTCGCGCAGCGCCGCGGACAGCGCTTCGGGGTCGTCGCGCACGATCCCCAGGTCGATCGGCTCGACGCCCAGACGCAGCAGCATCGCATGCAGCGTATAGCGGTTGCTGTCGTGCACGCAGCCGGCCTCCAGGGGCTGGCCCACGGGACGCAATTCGTCGCCGGTCGAAAAATAGGCGACCCGCAGCCGGCGTCGTACCGAAATCTGCGCGAAGCCGAGCGACGCCAGCAGTCCCAGGTCCGATGCGCGCAGGATGCGTCCCGCGGGCAACACGACCGTCCCGCGGGCGAGGTCCTCGCCCGCCAGACGGCGATTCGCGCCCCGCCGGAAATTCGCGACCCGCAGCACGACCCGTGCGCCGACGCTGCTGGCCACCGCGCCGGGCGCCGCCGTGGCGGGCAGCGCGTATTCGTGCGGGATGACCGTATCGGTGCCCGGCGGAATCAGCGCGCCGGTCATGATGCGCACGCAGTGTCCCGGCGGCACCGATTCGCGCCATGGATGACCGGCGAAAGCCTGGCCGACGACCACGAATTCGCGTGTCGCGGGCGCGCCGTCGGCGTGCGGGGCGTCCCGCGCCTGCAGCGAGGCGCCGTCGAACGCATAGCCGTCCATCGCCGAGTTGTCGTGCGCGGGAACGTCGATCGGCGCGACCACGTCGCGCGACAGAATACGGCCCAGCGCAGACATCAAAAGGACGGCCTCTTCCTGTTCCACCGGCGTCATCCAGTCCCGCAACAGGTTCTGCGCAACGCGCACCGGCAAGGCGTCCGTGTCGTGTCCGGAGAGCGCCGCACAGGCTGACAGCGGGACTGACGGCGGGGCCGACGGCGGACGCGGTGACGGGCCGGATGCGTGCGAAGCGCAGGGGCGGGCAATCGGGTGGAGCGGATTCATGGACGTGAGGAAGGCCGGTAGATCGATCGCCATTATCAGCGGGGCGTACAGTCGCCCGGATGACCGACCGTATGAAAATGACGACGGACGACGCATGGCTGGTTGCCGACTGCCGGTCGCGACCGGTCGATTTCAGATGGCCGGCAGTGGACTGCGTGGTTCCAAACGGGCGTCCGCGGACGCCGGATCGCGACCGGCCCGGACAAGACCGGACGCCGGACGCGGCCATGCCGTCGCGATCCGGCGACGCACGCCGCCAGTCGAACCGGCGTCATCCCGCGTCGTCGAGGGCCTGCAAGGTGTTGACATTGTAAAACGCGTGTCCGTCCGGGAAGGGGACTTCGACGGCGTTGTGGTGCATCCGCCACGCGTTGAGGCGTCGTTCGCCGGCGCGCAGCGAGGCATCGAGCCGGGCTGCAATCGACGTACGCATCAAGGCGAAGACCGGATGACTACGCAGCGCGCCGCGTGCATCTTCTTCGGTATCGGGTGCGCATGCGGTTGCCAGTTCCAGCTGCGGATCCGTAAACGCCGCTGCCAGGCGCGCGACGAGATCGGTCGGAAAGAAGGGCGTATCGCATGGCACGCAGACGAGAAAGGGCGTCGTGGTGGCATGCAGGGCGGCCAGTATGCCGGCCAGCGGCCCGGGAAAATCCGCGAGGGTATCGGTCACGACCGGTGCCAGCTGGCGGTAGTCGTCCAGATGGCGGTTCGCGCTCACCAGCAGGTGCGCGACCTGTGGCGTGAGCCGGCGCGCGGCGCGGACCGCCAGGGCCTCCCCGCGAAATGTCTGCCGGCCCTTGTCGACGCCGCCCATGCGGCTGCCGCGCCCGCCCGCCAGGATGACGCCGGTCAGATCGGCGAGCGCGACGGGCGATGGCATCAGCCGCCGATATACGACATTTCGACGCGCGCCCCGGCCGGTCGCGGCGCGAGCGCGTCCGAGCCGCGCAATTCCGAATAGCGGTCGTCGCGTTGTTGCCAGATCTGCGCGAAGATGCTCGACAGGCGGGCGTCGTCGACATCGGGCGAACGCAACAGGGCGCGCAGATCGTGGCCCTGCGTGGCGAACAGGCACAGGAACAGTTTGCCTTCCGTGGAGAGCCTGGCCCGGGTGCAGGCGCCGCAAAACGCTTTCGTGACGCTTGAAATCACGCCGATCTCGCCGCCGCCGTCGGCGTAGATCCAGCGTTCCGCCGTTTCGGCGGCCTGTCGACGGCCGGTGGGGATCAGCGGCAGCGCCGCGCTGATGCGCTTGATGACCTCGCGCGACGGCAGGGTGTCGTCGAGGCGCCAGCCGTTCGACTCGCCAACGTCCATGTATTCGATGAAACGCAGGATCACGCCGCTGCCATGAAAGTAGCGCGCCATCGGCACGATCTCGTCGTCGTTGACACCGCGTTTCACGACCATATTGACCTTGATCGGTCCCAGGCCGGCGTCACGCGCCGCGGCGATGCCGTCGAGCACCTCCGCCACCGGGAAATCGACGTCGTTCATCCGCCGAAAGCGCGTTTCGTCGAGCGCATCGAGACTGACGGTGACGCGGGTCAGGCCGGCGTCGGCCAGTGCGCGTGCCTTGCGGCGCAGCAGGGAGCCGTTCGTCGTCAGCGTCAGTTCCGGCGCCCGGCCCGCGGGCGTGCGCAGGGCCGCCAGGCGGCCCACCAGATCTTCCAGGTTCTTGCGCAGCAGCGGTTCGCCGCCCGTGAGGCGGATCTTCTCGACGCCGTGGGCAACCGCGATGCGCGCCAGCCGTTCGATTTCCTCGAAGCTCAGCAGCGCGGCGTGAGGCAGAAAGCGGAAGTCCTTGCCGAATACCTGCTTCGGCATGCAGTACACACAGCGGAAGTTGCAGCGATCGGTCACCGAGATGCGCAGGTCCCGCAGCGGCCTGGCCAGACGGTCGCGTACCTCGCCGACGGGCACGACCGGTTCGTCCGACCAGCGTGGGGCGGCGATCCGTCCGGCCTCCGCTGCCACGATGGGGATGATTTTCTGACTCATATCTCGTTTGCAACCGAAAGTTCAGGGGCACGGACGCGCTCTGGAAGCATGTGTGACGCGTGCGTCCCGGCAACCTGTCATTCTATCGGATCGCTGCGCATGCCGTACGAAGCCGCCGAGACAACCCGGGATCGTTTCGGAGCAGCGTTGTACCGGCGCCGCAATCGTGGCGCGGCACCATGCGAAAAGGCGCCGCCCGGCATGCGGGAGGCGCCTCGGGACCGGATCGGTATCCGGTCGGAAAGAGCCGGTCCGGCGCGTCCGGTCGGGAACACCGGTCGCGCCGTGTGCCGGCTAGGGCTTCTGCGTCTCGATCTGCACCAGCGGTGCGTCGGCGACCTGCTGTCGCGGCTTGCGCAGGCGCGGTGCGTGCGCGGGTGCCGAAAGTTGCGCGGCCGCATCCGCGGCCTCGCGCAGCTTGTCTTCGTCGGTATTGACCCACACCAGGCCCGCGGCATCGAGCATCGGTTTGAAGCTTTCCGCCCGAGCGGCTGGCGGAACCGGAGCGGCGACAGGCACCGTGGCGGCCGGCAGTACCGCGGGCACGATGGCGTCCGTTTCCCCGGACGTGCCCGTTTCGACCGGCACCGATGGCGTGCCGGTGGACGACGGCCCTGCCTGCACGGGCGTTGCCGGGAAAGGCGCCGCGCCGTGCGCGATCGCCTCGGGCGCGGCGGCGGAGGGCGCCTCCACGGCATCGAGGTGCGTGGTATTGGCGGCAACGGTGGCCGTTTCGGCCGGCGCGTCGCTGCTTGCCGCCGCGTGCGGGATCAGCGACGACAGGGCCTGCGGTGCGGGTGCCGACGCCAACGTTTCCGCTACCGCCCGGTCCTCATCGGCAGCCTGGACGGGTGTCGCCGGGACCGGCTCCGCCGCCTCGACGGCTGTCGCGCTGGCCGCCGGGAAAGCGACGTGCGCCGGCGCGGTGACGGCGCTTTCGGCGGCCGGCGTGGCTGCGGGCGACGCCACTGTCGGATCATCGGACGCCGTCAGCGGCATCGATGCAGGGACGACCGGCGTCGCCGGATCGCTGACCTGCGTGCCGGGGTGACCCGACAGGTCGGCCAGGTCTGCGCGTGCCGCGTCCGGGCGTTGCAGCGTGCCGTCGGTGTGCCCGTCGTCCGGCGTTGGCACGCGGGCCACGGGAGCCTCGGTCCCGGCAGGATCGCCGGGGTTCGGCGCGAACGCGGGGGCGTCGCCATCCTCGGCCGGCTTGGGCGATGACACCGGCGCTATGTGGCCTTCGCCTTCTGCCAGATCGGCGGCGAGGTTCGCGTTCATGCCGTCCTCCTCGCGCTCGCGGCGTCCGCCACGGCGGCCGCGGCGGCGGCGGCGGCGTTCCTCGCCGTCACGCGCGAGGCCGTTTTCGTCGAGCGACAGGCCGTTCGCATCCTGCGCGGTTTCGTTCGCTTCGTCGGTTTCACGGGCGAGAACACCGGTTTGCGCCGGGCGCGGGTCCGCGACGGGATGATCGATGGGGGCCGCCGTGGGCGTGGGCAAAGCCTCGGCCTGTGGGGCCGGTTCCACGAAGCCCGCCTGCATGGCGCTCGGCTGCGTCGGGGTGTCAACGGGCGCGTCCGGCGTCCGCCGCTCGCGCCGTTCGCCGCGCACGCCGCGGTTGCTGCCTTCCACGCGCGGCGCGCGCTCGGCCTGCTCGGTTCCCTCGGGGCGATCCGCGAGGCGCGCGGCGTCGGCGGGGCGCTCGCCGCGTGCCCCCCGTTCGCCGCGCGGCGAACGTTCCGGGCGTTCGCCGCGTTCGCTACGTTCGCTACGTTCGCGCCGCTCGCCGTTCTCCGTGCGCGCGCCCAGCTCCTTCTCCGCCGTGCGTTCGACATTGCGTTCGCGGCCGTTGCGCGGCTCGCGCGCGTCCGGCGCACGCTCGTCGCGGCGGCCATTGCCGGTGCGGGCGACCGGTTCCGGACGGGCCGTTGCCGCGCCGGCGGCCGGGGCCGGACGGCGCTGGCCGCGCTCGGGACGCTCGCCGCGTTCCGGCCGCGCCGCGCGCGCGGGCGGGGTCTCGGGTGCCACGACCGGCGTCGCTTCCACCGGCATGGGGGCCGGTGCCAGACCCAACGCACGCTTGAACCAGGACACGAAGCCCGTTGCCGGCGCGCTCGGCGCGGGCGGCGGTGCGGTGGGCGGCGCCGGCGGCTGCACGTCGGCCGGACTCGGACGCGGCGCGGAGATCGGCGCCGGCTGGTCCGGGGTGATGCCCTTGACCGCGGCTTCCTGTTTCGGCTTCACGTCCGCCGTGCGGCGGCTGTAGCCGCTCTCCGCCTCGAGGGCGGTGGCGGCGCTTTCGGCCATCTGGTAACTGGTGCGCGGCTCTTCGAGACGCGTATCGTCGTGTCGCAGACGTTCGAGCTTGTAATGCGGCGTATCGAGGTGCTTGTTCGGAATCATCACGACGCCGACCTTGAAGCGCGTCTCGATCTTGTTGATTTCCGGGCGCTTCTCGTTCAGCAGGAAGGCCGTGACCTCAACCGGCACTTCGCAGTGGATCGACGCCGTGTTCTCCTTCATCGCCTCTTCCTGGATGATGCGCAGGACCTGGAGAGCGGACGATTCGGTGTCGCGGATGTGACCGGTGCCGTTGCAGCGCGGGCAGGTCACGTGGCTGCCTTCGGAGAGGGCCGGGCGCAGGCGCTGGCGCGACAATTCCATCAGGCCGAACCGCGAAATCTTGCCCATCTGCACGCGCGCGCGGTCGTGCTTCAATGCGTCCTTCAGACGCTGCTCGACTTCGCGCTGGCTTTTCGCGGACTCCATATCGATGAAGTCGATGACGATCAGGCCGCCGAGGTCGCGCAGCCGCAACTGGCGGGCGACTTCGTCCGCCGCTTCCAGATTGGTGCGAGTCGCGGTTTCCTCGATGTCGGCGCCCTTGGTCGAACGGGCCGAGTTGACGTCGATCGAGACCAGCGCCTCGGTGTGGTCGATCACGATTGCGCCGCCGGACGGCAGCGAAACGGTGCGTGCGTACGCGGTCTCGATCTGGTGTTCGATCTGGAAGCGCGAGAACAGCGGCACGTCGTCGCGGTAACGCTTCACCTTGTTCATGTTGCCGGGCATCACGACGCTCATGAACGCGCGGGCCTGTTCCTCGATTTCCTCGGTATCGATCAGGATTTCACCGATGTCCGGCTGGAAGTAATCGCGGATCGCGCGGATCACAAGACTCGATTCCAGATAGATCAGCAAGGGGCCCTGCATGCTCTCGGCGGCGCCTTCGACGGCACGCCATAATTGCAGCAGATAGTTCAAGTCCCACTGCAACTCCTCCGCGCTGCGGCCGATGCCGGCGGTGCGGGCGATCATGCTCATGCCTTCGGGCAGCTCGAGCTGCGCCATCGTCTCGCGCAGTTCCTGGCGGTCATCGCCCTCGATGCGCCGCGAAACGCCGCCGCCGCGCGGGTTGTTCGGCATCAGCACCAGATAGCGGCCGGCCAGCGAGATGAAGGTGGTCAGCGCCGCGCCCTTGTTGCCGCGTTCCTCCTTCTCGACCTGCACGATCAGCTGCTGGCCCTCGCGCAACGCGTCCTGGATGCGCGCGGTGCGCGTGTCGACGCCTTCGCGAAAATATTGACGGGCGACTTCCTTGAAAGGCAGGAAACCGTGGCGATCCTCGCCGTAGTTGACGAAGCAGGCTTCCAGCGAAGGCTCGATGCGGGTGATCACGCCTTTGTAGATATTGCCTTTGCGCTGTTCGCGTCCGGCGGCTTCGATGTCGATGTCGATCAGTTTTTGACCGTCGACGATCGCGACCCGCAGCTCTTCCTGCTGCGTCGCGTTGAACAACATGCGTTTCATGTACGGCTCCAGTGCGGCTCTGCCGGTTCGTCGTCGACGACGAACGAACGCTGGGCGGGCCGCGCTTTTTTGACTGCAAAACACGCGGAGTCGAGGTCAGGGCGGGAGAATTGCCGCGGGCGGGCATCGCCGCCTGCAGCAGGCGAACGACGGCGCGCAGCAGGTGCGAAGGCGGACGATCGTACCGGACAGGCACGCCGTACCGGCCCACGCCGCCGGATAGGCGGACGTCCGGCCGGCCGGGGCGCGCCGGACGGCGCGCACGGCTCGAGCGCACGGCGGATCCAGCGGGATCGACCCGTGCGGCTCTCTCGACTATCCGTTCGGTTAGGGGCGCGCCATACGGGCACAGCCGTTTCCCGGTCCCTGCATTTTCGCAATCGGCCAGCGCTCGCCGGACAGGCGGGCGCTGGCCTCTGAATTCTTTTTTGCCAAGACTTCGCACTCGGCGTCGAGCAATCTGGGCCGAACGCGCCTGTGGGCGCCATCCTTGCCGGTCCGCTCGACGTGCGTGCAACGTGCTGCTCTGGTCTATCGGGTGAGCAGCACCCCGTGGTGCAGTAGAATAGACGTTTGTCGCACCGGGACAATCCCGCGCCAGCCGGATCTGGCCGGTCGACGCAGCTTGCTGGGCAAATTATAGGCAGAATGAAAGAGTTAGGCAAAATGTCCCGGCATCAGACGTTCGCCGACCGCGTCGCCCTCGTCGTCATCGACGAGGACGACGCCGGCCAACGCATCGACAACTTCCTCATGCGCATCTGCAAAGGCGTGCCGAAGAGCCATGTCTATCGAATCCTGCGCTCGGGCGAGGTCCGCGTCAACAAAGGGCGGATCGACGCCGATTACCGGCTGGTCGCGGGCGATGCGGTGCGCGTGCCGCCGATTCGCGTCGCCGCCAATGCCGCCGACGGCGAGGGCGGGGCGGGCAGCAAGGCGGCGGTGCCGCCGGCGTCCTTCCCGATCGTCTACGAGGACGCGCACCTGCTCGTGATCGACAAGCCGGCCGGGGTCGCCGTGCACGGCGGCAGCGGGGTCAGCTATGGCGTCATCGAGCAACTGCGGCGCGCGCGTCCCGACGAACGTTTTCTCGAACTGGTGCACCGGCTCGACCGCGAGACGTCGGGCGTGTTGATGCTGGCCAAGAAACGCTCGGCGCTCACCTCGCTGCACGCGCAACTGCGCGACAACCAGACCGACAAGCGTTACCTGACCTGCGTGCATGGCGACTGGGCCGAGCCGCGCCGCGTGGTCAAGGCGCCGCTGCACAAATACGTCAACGCCGAGGGCGAGCGGCGGGTCACGGTCGACCCGAACGGTCAGTCCGCGCACACGATCTTTTCGCTGCTGGAACGCTTCGACGGCTATGCGCTGCTCGAAGCGCACCTGAAGACCGGGCGCACGCACCAGATCCGGGTGCATCTGAAGCACCTGGAGATGCCGATCGTGGGCGACGACAAGTACGGCGACTTTCCGCTGAACCGCGCGTTGTCGCGCGCCGGCGCGGTGCCCGGCATCAAGCGCATGTTCCTGCACGCGGCCCGGCTGCGCGTCACGCACCCCGCCACCGGCGAGGCGATCCTGTTCGAAGCGCCGCTGCCGCCGGAGTGCGCCCGTTTCGTCGAACAACTCCGTAGTCAACCCTCCCGATCCCATGGCCAGAAACCGCTTTGACCTGATTGCGTTCGACTGGGACGGCACGCTCAGCGACTCGACCGCGCATATCGCCGAGAGCCTGCAAAGCGCGTGCCGCGACCTGCGCCTGCCGGTTCCCGCCGCGGACGCGGCGCGCTACGTCATCGGGCTGGGGCTGCGCGATGCGCTGGAAACGGTGGCGCCGACGCTTGCCCCCGCGGATTATCCGCGGCTGGTCGAGCGTTATCGTTACCATTTTCTCTCCGGCGAGCCGGATCTGGCGCTGTTCCCGGGCGTGCGCGAGATGCTCGAAAGCCTGCGTTCGGCCGGGTATTTCCTGGCGGTCGCCACCGGCAAGAACCGCGTCGGCCTGAACCGCGCGCTCGCGCACTCCGGCGTCGCCTCGCTGTTCGACGCGACACGCTGCGCCGACGAGACGTTCTCGAAACCCCATCCGGCGATGCTGCACGAACTCGTACGCGAACTCGGCCAGGAGAACGCGCGCACCGTGATGATCGGCGATACCACGCACGACCTGCAAATGGCGATCAACGCCGATGTGGCCGGCATCGCCGTCACCTATGGCGCGCACCGTCCCGAGCCGCTGCGGGCGCTGAACCCCATCTTCTGCGCGGACAATGTCGCCGAACTGAGCGACTGGCTGCATACCCATGCCTGAACGGCCTGCTTGAACGGCCTGCCTGAGCGGCCTGCCTGAGCGTCATGTTTGAACGGCGTGCCTGAAAATCCTGTCAGAGAACCGAATGAGCGATAGCCCCTTGCCCCTGAATTCCGAGCACCGCGCGAACGATCCCCTCCCGACGATGGGGGGCACTCCCGGCTGGGAGCAGGAAGTGTTGCGCACGATCGCGCTGGCGGCGATCCGCGAACAACGTGCCGCGCGCCGCTGGCGGATTTTCTTCCGGCTGGTCTGGCTGATCATTTTTCTGGCCATCGTTGCTGGCGCGTATTTCTTTCTGGCAGCGGACAAGTCCGCTGGCGGCGAGCGTCATACCGCGCTGATTTCGGTGCGCGGCGAGATCTCGGCGAAATCGGAAGCCAGTTCGGAAAACATCGACGCGGCGCTCGAGGCGGCGTTCGCGGACCCGAATACCGCGGGCATCGTACTGCAGATCAACAGCCCGGGCGGCAGTCCGGTCGAGGCGGGCATCGTCTACCGGAACATCCGGCGTTTGCGTCAGGCGCATCCGAAGGTGCCGTTGTACGCGGTGATCGGCGATGTCGGCGCGTCCGGCGCCTATTACATCGCGGCCGCGGCGGACCGGATCTATGTCGACCCGGCGAGCATCGTCGGATCGATCGGCGTCATCATGGAGAACTTCGGTTTCACGGGGCTGATGGACAAACTCGGCGTCGAGCGGCGCGTGCAGACCGCGGGCGAGAACAAGGCCATCGGCGACCCGTTTTCACCGGAAAACCCGGTGCAGAAGCAGCATATCCAGCAGATGCTCGATCAGATCCACCAGCAATTCATCAAGGCGGTGAAGGACGGGCGGGGCGCGCGCCTGCACGAGACACCCGATATGTTTTCGGGCTTGTTCTGGACCGGCGAGCAAAGCGTGCGCATGGGACTCGCCGACGGTTTCGGCGATGCCGATTCGGTGGCCCGCGACGTCGTCAAGCAGAAGGATGTCGTGGATTTCAGCATCAAGGAGAGCCTGAGCGACCGTGTCGCACGCCGCTTCGGCACCGCGATGGGTGCCAGCGCGTTCGGCGCCGTGCTCGACGGCGCGGCGACGCGATTGCGTTGACGCGCTGCGTCGAGGGCCTCAGGCGAGCAGCAGGAAGATGGCTGGCCGCTTGCCCATCGCCGGGCGTTGCGTCTCCGGACACGTTTTCCATTCGGCCACGGTGCGGGTGGCCACTTCCTCGCCAGGCAATGTCAGGTCCGCGGCGAAGCAGATCGCCGTCTGCGGGGCGCAGTGAGCGAGCAGCGCGTCGAACATCGCTGCGTTGCGGTAGGGCGTCTCGATGAACAGTTGCGTTTGCCGCTGCTCGCGGGATTGCCGCTCGAGCTCGCGTAACCGCTGTCCGCGCTGCGCGGCGTCGGTCGGCAGGTAGCCGTGGAAAGCGAAACGCTGGCCGTCCAGTCCCGAGGCCATCAATGCAAGCAGGATCGAACTGGGGCCGACCAGCGGCACGACCCGTACACCGTTCGCGTGCGCGCGGCGCACGAGCAGCGCTCCCGGATCGGCGACCGCCGGGCACCCCGCGTCCGAGACGAGGCCGCCGTCGCTGCCGGCGAGGATCGGCGCGAGCAGGGCATCGATCGCGCTCGCGGGCGTCTGTACATTCAGCTCGCCGATCCGGATCTGCTGGATGGGCCGCTCGGGGCCGACGCGCTTGAGAAAGGCACGCGTCGCCTTCGCGTTCTCGCCCACGAAATAATCGAGGCGCGCGGCGGTGGCGCGTACCGGTTCGGGCAGCACGGCGCGCAACGCGGCATCGTCGCCGTCGCCCAGGGTGTTCGGAATCAGATAGAGAATACCGCTCATCGGGAACCAAAGAGATCGAGGCCCGCTTTCATCAGCAGGCGTGTGACGGTCACCAGCGGCAGACCGACCAGCGCGGTCGGATCGTCGCTGGCGACGGCTTCGAGCAGCGCGATGCCGAGACCTTCCGATTTCGCGCTGCCGGCGACATCATAAGGCGTTTCCGCGCGCAGGTAGGCCTCGAGCGCCGCATCGGGCAAATCCCGGAATCGCACCTGAGTGACGATATCGGCCTGATCGACCGCTCCGCCGGGACCGTCCACCACGCAGACGGCGGTATGGAAATCGACCCGACGGCCGCGCATCGCCTGCAACTGCGCGAATGCCGCCGCATGATGCCCGGGCTTGCCCAGTTGCTGACCGTCGCATACCGCCACCTGGTCCGAGCCGATCACGACGGCTTGCGGCTGGCGCGTGGCGATGGCCAGTGCCTTCTCGCGGGCGAGGCGCAGCGCCGTGGCCGAGGGCGTCTCGCCCGCATGCGGCGTTTCGTCGACGGCCGGGACCGCCACGGTGAAGGGGTAGCGCAGGCGTTCGAGCAATTCGCGGCGATAGGGGGAACTCGACGCCAGGATCAGCGGACGGCGCGACAGCGCGACAGGTTGGTCAGGAGACATGGGCGGCGGCAGGGCGTGGACGGAACGGGTGGGCAGGCGAATGGATGGGAGACGTGCGTACTCGAAGGGCGGCCCGACGACGGTTGGCGAACGGTGCACGGGGGCATGCTGCAAAGCGTTAAGTATTTGACCTGCAAAGAAAAACCGCGTAAAATTTGCCGTTTTTCGCGATTCCGCAGCGGGCCGCGCGGCCGGCGACGGACGATTCGACGAGGATCTATCGATGAGCAAGGATACCGCCGATCAGCACGGCGCGGCTGCAAGCGGCGCCGTACCCGAGGCCCGGCAGGGGCGCGACGATCTGCGCGCGTTCGATCTGACGGCGTTCATCCGGGCACGGCGCGAGATGCGCGGCACCGCGCAGCTGGGCGATCTGGCGCGCATGGTCGACGAACTGCCCGCCGACGCGCCGGCGAACGCGCGCGATGCGTTGCTCACCTGGTTCGTGCGGGGCGAGACGCGGCGCGAGGTTCGCCGCGAGGCGGCCGGCAACGGCGCGCTGACGACCAGCAGCCATACCGTCAGCCAGCCGTACCTGACCCTCGAGGCGCGGGGGCGGAGCTGGCTCGAATGCCAGCGCTGCATGCAGGCACTGGCCTTTCCGATCGAGATCGACACCGTATATCGCGTGATGGACAGCGATGCCGAAGCCGATGCCATCGCGCTGGACGACAGCGAGATCGAGGTCATCGTCGGCTCGGCGAGCTTCGATCTGATCGATCTGATCGACGAGGAGGTCGTCCTGTCCCTGCCGATGGTGCCCAAGCACGACGTCTGCCCGGCCGTGCACGAAAGCGTCGTCAGCGGTGCCGATGGCAGCCTGGGCGTCGAGAGCGTTGCCGATATCGACGCGCGGCTTGCCGCCGAGGAAGCGGTGGCGCTGGATCCCGTCGGCATGCTTGACGCCGATACACCCCTTGCCGATATGCCCGATGCCGCCGCGACGCCCGATGGCACGCTACCGAATGGCCGGGCCCGCGCCGACGGTGGCCGGCCGAATCCGTTCGCGGCGCTCGCGAGCCTGCGCGGCAAGTTGCCGTCCGACGACGACAAGAAACAGTAGCATCGGTCTGTGCCCGTATTGCAACGGCGCGCACGGATCTCAGGACACGCGTCGCATCGCGACGAGTTGTGATAGAATTCGCACCCTATTTAGGAGCATTTCATGGCAGTTCAGCAAAACAAGAAGTCGCCCTCCAAGCGCGGTATGCACCGTTCGCACGACTTTATCGACGGCCCGACGCTGGCGACCGAAGGAACCTCGGGCGAGACGCACCGCCGCCACCACATCAGCCCGAACGGCTTCTACCGTGGCAAAAAGGTCGTCAAGACCAAGAACGACTAAGCGGATCCGTGGTGCGCGGCAATTCGTCGACGGTGCTGACAGGGGTGCGCCCCGCATCGCGCGTCGGCAACCCGTGTCCCGTACGGATGGATCTCGAAATGGATGCGAATCGTCAGATAGGCGCCATTTCCCTGTCCCTCATCGGTGCCTGAACTCCCCAGCACGGCGCACGCATGACCGTAAAAATCACTATTGACTGCATGGGTGGCGATCACGGTCCTTCCGTGACGGTGCCCGCGGCCCTGGATTTCCTCCGTCACCACGCCGACGTCGAACTCGTCCTGGTAGGGCTCGAGGCCCCCATTCGCGCGCAACTCGCGAAACACAAGGCAGGCGACGAGCCGCGCCTGCGCGTCGTCGCGGCCTCCGAAATCGTCTCGATGGAAGATTCCGTCGAGGTCGCGCTGCGCCGCAAAAAAGATTCGTCGATGCGCGTGGCCCTCAACCTCGTCAAGGAAGGGCAGGCGCAGGCGTGCGTCTCCGCCGGCAACACCGGCGCCCTGATGGCCGTGTCGCGCTATGTGCTGAAGACCCTGCCGGGCATCGAACGCCCCGCGCTGGCCACCGTGATGCCGAACGTCAAGGGTTTCACGACGGTGCTGGATCTCGGCGCCAACGTCGATTGCGAGCCGCAGCATCTGCTGCAGTTCGCCGAGATGGGACACGCGCTGGTGGCGGCCGTCGAAGGCAAGGAGCGTCCGACCATCGGGCTACTGAACATCGGCGAGGAAGTGATCAAGGGCAACGAAGTGATCAAGCGCGCGGGCGAACTGCTGCGCGCCAGCACGCTCAACTTCTATGGCAACGTCGAGGGCAACGACATCTACAAGGGCACGACCGATGTCGTCGTCTGCGATGGTTTCGTGGGCAACGTCGCGTTGAAGACGTCCGAAGGCCTTGCGCAGATGCTGTCCCAGATGATCAAGGAAGAGTTCGGCCGGTCGTTGCTCACGAAAGCCGCGGCGCTGGTCGCCTGGCCGGTGCTGTCGCGGTTGCGCAAGCGCGTCGACCATCGCCGCTACAGCGGCGCGGCCTTGCTGGGCCTGCGCGGGCTCGTCATCAAGAGTCACGGCTCTGCGGACGCCTATGCGTTCGGCTGGGCGATCAAACGTGGGTACGACGCGGTCAGGAACGGCGTCCAGGAGCGGCTGACGAGCGCGCTGCAGGAGAACACCGATCCGCTTGGCACCGCCCTGGCCGACGCTGCCCTGGCCATTCCACCGGTCGTCAAGGCCGCGCCCGCCGTCGCGTTGGCGACGCTTTCTGCGAAGGCATGATGGCAAATTCCCCTTATTCCCGGATTACCGGTACCGGCAGCTATCTGCCGGCCAACCGCCTGACCAACCAGGCGCTCGCCGATCAGCTCGCGGCGCGCGACGTGGAAACCAGCGACGAATGGATCGCCGCGCGCACGGGTATCCGCGCCCGGCATTTCGCGGCCCCCGAAGAACGCACCAGCGATCTCGCAGTGCACGCCGCGCGTCGCGCGATCGAGGCCGCGGGCATCGACCCGCAATCGATCGACCTGATCATCGTGGCCACGTCGACGCCCGATTTCGTCTTTCCGAGCACGGCCTGCATCGTGCAGAACAAGCTCGGCATCACGAACGGTGGCGCGGCGCTGGACGTGCAGGCCGTCTGTTCCGGTTTCATCTACGCGCTGGCGACGGCCGACAGCTTCATCCGCAGCGGCCTGCACCGCAACGCGCTGGTGATCGGCGCCGAGGCCTTCTCGCGCATTCTCGATTTCAACGACCGCACCACCTGCGTGTTGTTCGGCGATGGCGCCGGCGCCGTGGTGCTGTCGGGCTCGGATGAGCCGGGCATCCTCGCGAGCGCGCTGCACGCCGACGGGAGTCACGCCGACATCCTGTGCGTGCCGGGCAACGTCAATGCCGGCGTGGTCGCGGGCAACGCCTTCCTGCGGATGGACGGCCAGGCGGTCTTCAAGCTGGCGGTGAACGTGCTGGGCAAGGTGGCCCTCGAGGTGCTCGAGAAGGCTGGCCTGAGCGCCGAGAGCGTCGACTGGCTGATTCCGCATCAGGCGAACATCCGCATCATGCAGAGCACCTGTCGCAAGCTCGGTTTGCCGGCCGAAAAGATGGTCGTGACCGTGGACGAGCATGGCAATACCTCGGCGGCGTCGGTGCCGCTGGCGCTCGACGTCGCCGTGCGCGATGGTCGTGTCCAGCCGGGTCAACTGGTGCTGGTCGAGGGCGTGGGCGGCGGTTTCACCTGGGGTGCGTCGCTGCTGCGCATGTAAAAAGGATCCGCTCCCCGGTCCGGCCGGGCGTCCGTGCGCTTTCGGCGCAATGCGGGACCGGCGTGGCGGTGTGTCACCTTCAACTCTTTGCGCGCTAGCTTATGAATTTCGCATTCGTTTTTCCGGGTCAGGGTTCGCAGTCGGTCGGCATGCTCGACGCGTTCGCCGACCATCCAGTGGTCCGCGAGACGGTGCAGGAAGCCTCCGATGCCCTGGGCCAGGACCTCGCGGCGCTGATCGCCGGCGGTCCGCTCGAAGATCTGAATCTGACGACCAATACACAGCCGGTGATGCTCACGGCCGCCTACGCGATCCATCGCGTCTGGCAAGCCGCGGGCGGTCCCGCGCCCAGCATCGTCGCCGGTCATAGTCTCGGCGAATACACGGCGCTGGTTGCGGCGGGAGCGCTGTCCTTCGCCGACGCCGTGCCGCTGGTGCGCTTTCGCGCCGAGGCGATGCAGTCGGCGGTGCCGGTCGGCATCGGCGGCATGGCGGCGATTCTCGGCCTCGATGACGACGCGGTGCGGGCGGTGTGCACCGAGGCGAGCAGCGCAGGCGTCGTCGAAGCGGTCAATTTCAACGCCCCGGCACAGGTGGTGATCGCCGGCGACAAGGCGGCAGTCGAAAAGGCCTGCGAACTGGCGAAGGCGAAGGGCGCGAAGCGCGCGCTGCCGCTACCGGTCTCGGCGCCGTTCCATTCGTCCCTGCTCAAGCCGGCGTCGGACCGTCTCGCCGAACGTTTGGCCGATGTCGAAATTCGCACGCCATCGATCCCGGTCGTGAATAATATCGATGTGGCGGTAACCAGCGACCCCGCGGCGATTCGCGACGCGCTGGTGCGTCAGGCGGCGGGACCGGTACGCTGGGTCGAATGCGTGCAGGCGATCGGCCGGCACGGTGCGGAGAAGGTGATCGAGTGCGGTCCGGGCAAGGTGCTGGCCGGCCTGGTCAAGCGCATCGACGGCCCTCGGGCCGGCGGCGCGATCACCGATCCCGCCTCGCTCGAGGATGCGCTCGCGCTGGTTCGCGGCGTCGCCTAGCCGGACGCCCGGTATAGGGACGCCCGGTATAGGGACGCCCGGTACAGGGACACCCGGTACAGGGACACCCGGTACAGGGACACCCGGTACAGGGACGCTCCTGAATCCATCATCTTGATTGCTTCATTCATTCGGTATTCGACGCACATGATTTTCGACAAGCAGGTTGCACTGGTCACGGGCGCGTCGCGCGGCATCGGGCGCGCGGTCGCCCTCGGGCTCGCGCGCGCCGGCGTCGAGGTGATCGGCACGGCCACCTCGCAGACGGGTGCCGACGGTTTCACCGCGGCGCTCTCCGAGGAAGGCCTGAAGGGCCGCGGCGCGGTGCTCGACGTCAACGACGCGCCGGCCGCCGATGCGCTGATCGACGAGATCGTCAAGGCGTCCGGACGGATCGACATCCTGGTCAACAACGCCGGCATCACGCGCGACCAGCTCGCGCTGCGCTTGAAGGACGACGACTGGGACGCCGTCATCGACACCAATCTCAAGTCGGTGTTCCGTCTGTCGCGCGCGGTGATCCGGCCGATGATGAAGGCGCGCAGCGGCCGCATCATCAGCATCACCTCGATCGTCGGCTCGACCGGCAACCCGGGACAGGCGAACTACGCGGCCGCGAAGGCCGGCGTCGCCGGGCTGACGCGCGCGCTGGCGCGTGAAGTCGGCAGCCGCGGCATTACGGTCAACTGCGTTGCTCCTGGCTTCATCGACACGGACATGACACGCGAACTCGGCGAGGCGCAGCACGCCGCGCTGAAGACGCAAATTCCATTGGGACGCCTGGGGAGCGGGGAGGACATCGCGCATGCGGTGGCTTTCCTGGCATCGCCCCAGGCGGCTTATATCACCGGCACGACGCTTCATGTGAACGGTGGGATGTATATGGGCTAGTGTGTTGACTGGCGCAATTTCCGCTGAAACCGCAGGGTCTGCATTTTTGCCGGTTCAAACCTGCTAAAATGCGCGCACTTGCAATTTGAACTTATTTTTCCTCGTGGAGGCCTGAATGGACAATATCGAACAGCGCGTCAAGAAGATTGTTGCAGAACAGCTTGGCGTCGCAGATGCGGAAATCAAGAACGAAGCCTCTTTCGTGAACGATCTCGGTGCGGATTCGCTGGACACGGTTGAGCTGGTAATGGCGCTCGAGGACGAGTTTGGAATGGAAATTCCGGATGAGGAAGCCGAGAAGATCACGACCGTCCAACAGGCCATCGATTACGCTCGCGCGAACGTCAAGGCGTAAGGCCGGCACGCTCAGCGGTCTTGAACCGGTTTGACAGGGCCACAGTTTTTTCGGGGCTTGCCCTGAAAAAACTGTGGCTTTTGTTTTTACTGATATGAATCAAGAGGTCAATGTGAGTCGCCGTGTCGTTGTAACGGGCCTGGGGCATATCTCCCCGGTCGGCAATACGGTTGCCGAGGGCTGGGCCAATCTGGTCGCCGGCAAGACCGGCATCGCCAATATCACGAAATTCGATGCGTCGAACTTCAGCACGCGCTTTGCCGGCGAGGTGAAGGGCTTCAATATCGAAGACTATATGCCGGCGAAAGACGCCCGGCATATGGACACCTTTATCCACTACGGCGTGGCCGCCGGCATCCAGGCGATGCAGGATAGCGGTCTGGTCGTCGCGCAGTGCGATGCCGAGCGCATCGGCGTCATCATCGGTTCCGGCATCGGCGGTCTGCCGATGATCGAGAACACGCAGAACGAATACACGAACCGCGGCCCGCGGCGGATCTCGCCGTTCTTCGTGCCGGCCTCGATCATCAACATGGTGGCGGGCCATCTGTCGATCATGTATGGCCTGAAAGGGCCGAACCTGGCGATCGTGACCGCCTGCACCACCGGCACGCACTCGATCGGCGACGCGATGCGCGCCATCGCCTACGGCGAAGTCGACGCGATGCTCGCGGGCGGCGCGGAGTCGACGATCTCGCCGCTCGGCATCGGTGGTTTCGCTGCGGCGCGCGCCTTGTCGCAGCGTAACGACGATCCGGCGACCGCCAGCCGGCCGTGGGATGTCGATCGCGACGGCTTCGTGCTGGGCGAAGGCGCCGGCGTGATGATGCTCGAAGAGTACGAGCACGCGAAGGCGCGCGGCGCGCACATCTATTGCGAAATCGTCGGCTACGGCCGCAGCAGCGATGCGTACCACATGACGGCGCCGCTCGAAGACGGCGATGGCGCGCGGCGCTCGATGGTCAACGCCATGCGCGACGCGAAGATCAACCCGGAGCAGATCGACTACGTCAACGCGCACGGCACGTCCACGGGCCTGGGCGACCTCGCCGAGACGGTCGCGATCAAACGGACCTTCGGCGAACATGCGAAGCGGACGGTGGTCAATTCGACGAAGTCGATGACGGGGCACCTGCTCGGCGCCGCCGGTGGCGTCGAGGCGATCTATGCCGCGCTCGCGATCAAGCACCAGGTTTCACCGCCGACGATCAATATCTTCAACCAAGATCCGGCCTGTGATCTGGATTACTGTGCGAACACCGCACGGGACATGAAGATCGATTACGCGCTGTCGAATTCGTTCGGTTTCGGCGGAACGAACGGCACGCTGGTCTTCAAGCGCCTCGCGGACTGAGCGAACGCCGCCCGGCGGATATCGGCCGAACCGGCGCCGCCGTGTCGCCACGGCGGCCGGGCGCGGCAGACTGAAGCCGGGTGTGCCATGCGTGTCGCGCACGTCGTAAGTGCAATGTCGCGCCGAACCGCGTGCCAAACCGCGTGGAGGACGCATGGAATATCGTCTGAACGCTTCGGCCGCGCGCGCCGCGCTGGCGGCCTTCTTCGTGGCCGTCGGGACCCTTGCCTGGGCCTCGCTGGCGGCCGTGCATGCCGATGACGGCTGGCGTCTCCCGGCGCTGCTGGGCGCGGCGCTGGCCTTCCTGGCCGTCTGCGCGTACGACTGGCGCGCGGCCGCCGGACGTCAACCCCGCGCGATCCGCCTGATGGGCGGGCAATGCGCCATTCTCTATTATTCCCGCCCACGCGGCGGGCCCGCCGCGCTGCGGGCCGTCGATGTCACGATCGAACGGGTCGTGCACTGGCCCGGGCGGCTGGCGGGCATGCGATTCGTGCCGGTTCCGGCGAATCCCCGCGCGCGCGGCGCGCCTGCGCGCGAGGTGCTGATCTTCGCCGATGCACTGCCGGCATCCCGTTTCCATTCGCTGGGTATCCATCTCCGGTGCATCGCGCGTGGCGTGACGCTCGTCGAGTATCGTTAACGTTTGCCCGGCGACCGAAACGCTACAATGTCCGCTCCACAAAGAAACCGGCTTGGAACAACGGACGCCTCACGTGAGTGAAAAAGATATCGACCAGTTGCTGGTCGAACGCGTACAACGGGGCGACAAGGCGGCGTTCGAACTGCTGGTCGCCAAATATCAGCGCAAGATCGTCAGGCTGATTTCGCGACTCGTGCGGGACCCGGCCGAGGTGGAGGATGTGGCGCAGGAAGCTTTCATCAAGGCCTACCGCGCCATTCCCCAATTCCGTGGCGAATCCGCCTTTTATACCTGGCTTTACCGGATTGCCATCAACAGCGCGAAGAACTATCTGGCGAGCCAGGGGCGACGCGCGCCGACGTCAACCGAAGCCGATGCAGAAGAAGCGGAAACTTTTGGCGACGGCGAGTTACTAAGGGACATCAACACGCCGGAATCGGTGCTGATGAGCAAGCAGATCGCGCAGACGGTGAATGCGGCGATGGCCGGTTTGCCCGAAGAACTGCGCATGGCGATCTCCTTGCGCGAAATCGAGGGTTTGAGTTACGAGGAGATCGCGGAAATGATGAACTGTCCGATCGGGACGGTCCGTTCCCGCATCTTCCGGGCGCGCGAAGCGATCGCGACGAAGCTGCGGCCCCTGCTCGATACGCAGGGCGGCCGCCGCTGGTGAAGCACGATGAACGAAGAGTCCATGAGACGGCGAGACCGTTCTAGAAAGGGAGCAGCATGATGCAAGGTTCGATGCGGCGCGGGCAGCAGGCAGGCGCGGCGGAGCAGTTGTCGGCGGCAATGGACAGCGAGTGGGACGAAGGCGGCGGGCCGTCGATGCCGCTTTCGACGGCGGACCGTCAGGATTGGTCGCTCTATCATCTGGTGGGTGACGCGCTGCGCTCCGACGATCTGGCGACGTCGCCGGCGGTCGCGCACGATTTCGCCGCCCGCTTCTCGGCGCGGCTCGCCAGCGAGCCGTCTTATGTGGCGCCGGCGCCACGTCATGCGGGCGCGAGCCGGGTGCCGGCGGTCCGCCAGCCGGGCTGGGGAGAGGGTCTGGGGCAGGCCGCGCGCCGCGTGCTGGGGCGTCGCATGATGCCGTCGTTCGCCGCGGCGGCCGCGGCCGCGACGCTCGCCTGGGTGCTGGTGCCGTCGCTGCATGGCGGCAGCGCCGCGCAGATGGCGAACCTGGCCGCGCCGGGCGACGGCACCCAGCTCGCGGCTGCGGACCATTGGCAGCGCGTCAACCTGGGCAGCGATCATCAGCTGGATCCTTATCTGGAAGCGCATCAGCAGTTCGCCTCCGATCGTGGCGGGCTGGGCTACGCCTACGCGGCACTCGCGCCCACGGGACGTTGAGCGGATGCGAGATCGACGCGAGCAGGAACGACGCGGTTTGTCACGGGCAGCACGAATTTTGGGACGGGGCGGGCTGAAACGCGCCGACGCCGCGGCGTCGAAGGCGCCGCGGCGGCGAGTCTGGTGGCAGGGGTTTCTGTTGCCGGCATTGCTGGCCTGCGCGCCGCTGGCGCTCGGAGCGCCTCCCGCCCAGGAGGGTGTCCCGTCCCTGCCCGCCTCGCTGCCGGCATCGTCCACGACACGGGGCACCGGCGATGTGACCGGGACCGCCGGCACGCCGCGCGATCAACGCGAAGCCGCGGCCTTGCTGGGCGGCATCAACGCGGCCGCGCAACGTCTCGACTACCAGGGCAGTTTCGTCTTCCAGCGCGGCGGCACCGTGCAGTCTTCGAGCATCGTCCACTTCGTCGATGGCGCGGACCAGTACCAGAAAGTCGACAGCCTGGACGGCAAGCCGCGCTCGGTGGTCCAGCACAACGACGATGTGCTGACCTTCCTGGCGGACAGTCACACGGTGATCCTGGACCATCGCAAGACGCAGGACAATTTTCCGGCCCTGTTGTCCGCCGGCAGTGCGCGCGTGCTCGACGTCTACCGCGCGGGGTTCGACGGCCGCGACCGCGTGGCGGGTATCGATTGCCGGATCATCATGCTGCGCCCGGTCGACGACTACCGTTTCTCCTACCGGTTGTACATCGATCCCGTCAGCGGGTTGTTGATACGCGCGCAGACGCTGGACGGGGACGCTCACGTGCTCGAGCAGGTGGCGTTCACGCAACTGCAGATCGGCGGCGTCGCGAACGAGAACCGTCGGGCGATCCGCAACAGCGTGCGGCAATTGAACGGCTGGAAGCAGGTGCGCGCGCCGGCCCAGCCGGTCGACATGGAGGCCGCCGGATGGTCCCTCGAACCGGGCGTGCGCGGTTTTGCCAAGATCCTCGAAATGCGCCGTCCGATGGCGGCGCGCGAGGCCGGCGCGCCACCGGTGCCGGTGGATCAGGCGGTTTTCACCGATGGCGTCACCGCCGTGTCGCTGTTCATCGAGCCGGTGGACAAGAGCGACCGCAAACCGGGCGAGGGCCGTTCCGGCGCGACGCACCTTCTCGCGGAGCAGCATGGCGCGTTCTGGGTGACGCTGATCGGCGAAGTGCCTGCCGCGACCCTGCGCCGTTTCGCCACGTCGATTCAATATCATCCGTCGAGTAGTTCCCTCAAGTAACCGCCTCAGGCAGACCTCCCGATTCGCCGATGAAGACCGTCTCCTCGATCCCCTTGCCGAATGCCGCCGCAGACGCGCGAACCTCGCCGCCGGCCATTTTTTCCGTCAGCCGGCGCGCGCGCATGGCGCGGGCCGCGTGCCGCCTGGTTCGCCGGGCGCTGCTGAGCATGGCGCTGTCGGGCGCGACGCTGGCACCCCTGTCGCTCGTGCAGGCCGCGCCGTCCGGCGTGGTGAACGCGGCGGCTTCGTCCGGCGCGAGCGTCGCGGTTGCCGCGGCCGCATCGGGCAGTTCTGCCCCCATTCCGGCGGCGCTCGCCGGCACACCCGGCGTACCCGCCGTCGCCGCGCCGCCGATCGCGTTGCCGGACTTTACCCCGCTGGTCGACAAGGTCGGTCCGGCGGTGGTCAATATCCGCACGACCGAGCGGGTAGGTATCGCCCGTGCCGGGGCCGCGCCGCGGGGCGGTGGGGCCGGAAGCGGCGAGGACGGCGAAATGGCCGATTTCTTCCGGCGTTTCTTCGGCATTCCCCTGCCGCCGGCTCTGCTGCCCGACAACCGCCGTCGGTCCCCGGAGGCACCCGGCGCCCCGTCGGACACCGAGCGGGACAACGGCCTGGGTTCGGGTTTCATCCTGTCGTCCGACGGTTACGTGATGACCAACGCGCACGTGGTCGAGGGCGCTGACGCGATCTACGTGACGCTGACCGACCGGCGCGAATTCAAGGCGCGGCTGATCGGCGTCGACAAGCCGACCGATGTCGCCGTCGTGAAGATCGACGCGTCGAAGCTGCCCGCGGTCGTCATCGGCGATTCGGAAAAGGTGCGCGTCGGCGAGTGGGTGCTGGCGATCGGCTCGCCCTTCGGTCTTGAAAATACCGTCACCGCGGGCATCGTCAGCGCGAAGAGCCGTTACACAGGCGAATACCTGCCTTTCATCCAGACCGATGTAGCGGTCAACCCGGGCAATTCGGGCGGTCCGCTAATCAATATGCGCGGCGAGGTGATCGGCATCAATTCGCAGATCTACAGTCGTACCGGCGGCTTCATGGGCATCTCCTTCTCGATCCCGATCGACGAAGCGATGCGCGTCGCGAACCAGTTGAAGACCACCGGCGTCGTCACGCGCGGGCGCATCGGCGTGCAGATCGGCCCGGTGACGGGCGATGTGGCCGAATCCCTTGGCCTGCCGTATTCGGAGGGCGCGCTGGTGAGCAGCGTGATCGCCGGCGGCCCGGCCGAAAAGGCGGGCGTTCTGCCGGGTGACATCATCCTGCAATACGACGGTCACGCGATCAATCAGTTCGGCGACCTGCCGCGGCTGGTGGGGGGAGCCCGGCCCGGCACGCAGGCGCCATTGGTCGTCTATCGCAAGGGACAATCGAAAACGCTGGTGGTGACGATCGCGCAACAGGCGTCCGACAAGGCAGCGCCCGCGGCCGCCACGCAGGCGGACCCGGCGGCGCCGGCGCGGCCCCGCAACCCGCTCGGTCTGACGGTCGGCGATCTGACGCCGGACCAGGCCCGCGCGCTGGGCAACCGCCCCGGCGTTCAGGTGCTGGCGAGCGAGGGACCGTCGCGTGGCGCGGGCTTGCTCAAGGGCGATCTGATCCTGCGCGTGGGCAACACCGACGTGGCCAGTGCCCGGGAATTCGACGCGGTGGTGTCGCGCCTGGGCGGGCGGCCGCTCGTGCCGCTGCTGGTCCAGCGCGGCGACGCGACGCTGTTCGTCGCGGTGCGGCCGCGAGCTGGCGCAAAGTAGGCGGCCCCACGCCGACGCCGACGGCGCGAAGGATCGCCCAATCGCCCGTCGCACGGGGTTTTCCGCTAGAATGCCGGGGTCTGCTCCCTGCACCGGGTTCACCCGGCGCAGGCGGCGTGCTCGCTTTGCGCTCCCTTTTCGCGCGTCTTCCGTATCGCCCATCGGCAGTCGGGCCATCGCTTGTCGTGCCGGACGGCCCCATCGGCGTCTCGTACCGGCGCCTGGCGCCAACGCCATGTCGCCGGTGCCGCATGCCGGCGTTCCGTGCCGGCGCCCGATCCGACGCTTCGATCTGACATTTCGCTTTTATTTTCTGAATCCCGCCCGAATGGATCACATCCGCAACTTCTCGATCATCGCGCATATCGATCATGGCAAGTCCACGCTCGCCGACCGCATCATTCAGCTCTGCGGCGGCCTGTCCGACCGTGAGATGGAAGCGCAGGTGCTCGATTCGATGGACCTCGAGCGCGAGCGCGGGATCACCATCAAGGCCCAGACCGCCGCGCTCAGCTACAAGGCGCGCGACGGTCAGGTCTACAACCTGAACCTGATCGATACGCCGGGACACGTCGATTTCTCGTATGAAGTCAGCCGTTCGCTGTCGGCCTGCGAGGGTGCGTTGCTGGTGGTGGACGCGAGTCAGGGCGTCGAGGCGCAGACCGTCGCCAATTGCTACACGGCGCTCGACCTCGGCGTCGAGGTGGTGCCGGTGCTGAACAAGATCGATCTGCCGGCGGCCGACCCGGACAACGCGATCGCCGAGATCGGCGACGTGATCGGCATCGATGCGACCGATGCCGTGCATTGCAGCGCGAAGACCGGACTGGGAGTGATCGACGTACTGGAGTCGCTGATCGCCAAGGTGCCGCCGCCCAAGGGCGATCCTGCCGCACCGTTGCAGGCGCTGGTCGTCGATTCGTGGTTCGACAATTACGTCGGCGTCGTGATGCTGGTGCGGGTGATGAACGGCACGCTGCGGCCGAAGGACCGCATCGAGCTGATGGCGACCGGCGCGCAGTTCCCGGTCGAGTCGGTGGGCGTGTTCGCGCCGAAGTCGCGCTCGCTCGAATCGCTGTCGGCGGGCCAGGTCGGCTTCATCATCGCCGGCATCAAGGAACTGAAGGCGGCGAAGGTCGGCGATACGGTGACGCTGGTCAACCGCCGCGCGCCGGCACCGCTGCCGGGCTTCAAGGAAGTCAAGCCGCAGGTGTTCGCCGGCCTGTATCCGGTCGAGTCGAACCAGTACGACGCGTTGCGCGAGTCGCTGACCAAGCTCAAGCTGAACGACGCGGCGCTGCAGTTCGAACCGGAAGTCTCGCAGGCGCTGGGTTTCGGCTTCCGCTGCGGCTTCCTCGGCCTGCTGCATATGGAGATCGTCCAGGAGCGGCTCGAGCGCGAGTTCGACATGGACCTGATCACGACGGCGCCGACGGTGGTCTACGAGGTGTTGCAGCGCGACGGCAAGGTGATCCTGGTCGAGAATCCGTCGAAGATGCCGGAGCCCACGCACATCGAGGAGATCCGCGAGCCGATCGTCACGGTGAATCTCTATCTGCCGCAGGAGTACGTGGGCGCGGTGATCACGCTGTGCACCAACAAGCGCGGTTCGCAGGTCAATATGTCGTACCACGGCAAGCAGGTACAGCTCACCTACGAAATGCCGATGGCGGAAATCGTCTCGAATTTCTTCGACCGCCTGAAATCCGTGTCGCGCGGCTATGCGTCGATGGACTACGAGTTCAAGGAATATCGTGGATCGGATGTGGTCAAGGTCGACATTCTCGTCAACGCGGAGCGGGTCGACGCGCTGTCGGTGATCGTGCACCGTTCGCAGGCGCAGTATCGTGGCCGGGAGGTGGCGGCGAAGATGCGCGAGATCATTCCCCGGCAGATGTACGACGTCGCGCTGCAGGCGGCGATCGGCCCGAATATCGTCGCGCGCGAGAACATCAAGGCGCTGCGCAAGAACGTTCTGGCGAAGTGCTATGGCGGCGATATCAGCCGGAAGAAGAAGCTGCTGGAAAAGCAGAAGGCCGGCAAGAAGCGGATGAAGCAGGTGGGTAGCGTCGAAATTCCTCAGGAAGCCTTCCTCGCGATCCTGCAGGTCGAAGACAAATAGAGCGCATCACACTCTCTGACGGAAGCACTGAATGAATTTCGAGTTGATATTGCTGATCCTGGTCGTCCTGACAGGTGTCGCGTGGGTCGCCGACCGTCTGCTGTTCCTGCCGCGCCGGCGCCTGGCCGCGGAAAATGCGGGAACGGAATTCGACCGGCAGCAACGGGCCGCGAGCGCGGTGGCGGGTGGCGGCGCGGTGGTGCTGACGGCCGACGAAGTGGCGGCGGTGAAGTTGCAGCGCACCCAGGTCCGCGAGGAAAAGCTCCGCCAGCCCTGGTGGCTCGAATACTCGGCGAGTTTCTTTCCGGTGATCCTGGCGGTGTTCCTGCTGCGTTCCTTCGTCGTCGAACCGTTCAAGATTCCGTCGGGATCGATGATCCCGACCTTGCTGGTCGGCGATTTCATCCTGGTCAACAAGTTCGATTACGGTTTGCGCATGCCGGTGCTGAATCGCAAGCTGGTGTCGCTGGGGGAACCGAAGCGCGGCGACGTGATGGTGTTCCGTTACCCGAAGGACGAATCGGTCGACTATATCAAGCGGGTGATCGGTCTGCCGGGCGATACGATTGCCTACGAGAACAAGCGCCTGACGATCAACGGCAAACCGGTGCCCGAGGCGCCGCTGCCCGATTTCTTCGACGAGGATCGCGTCGCGTATTCGAAGCAGTATCAGGAAGACATCGACGGCCGCAAGAACGCGATCCTCAATACGCCGCAGGTGCCGCCGTATATCCAGGGCGCGGAGGACTATCCGTACCGTGACAATTGCAGTTACAACAGCGAAGGCGTGGTCTGCAAGGTGCCGCCCGGGCACTATTTCATGATGGGCGACAATCGCGACAACAGCGCGGACAGCCGCTACTGGGGCTTCGTGCCGGACCGCAATATCGTCGGCCGCGCGTTTTTCATCTGGATGAACTTTTCGAGCCTGAAGCGGATTGGCCGATTCAACTAGCCATTCCCGCAGGAGAGGACGATGTCATTGACCCCGTTGGAAACACGGCTGCAATACCGCTTCGAGAAGCCGGAGTTGCTGCGCCAGGCGGTCACGCATCGCAGTCATAGCGCCAGCCACAACGAGCGTCTCGAATTCCTGGGCGACTCGGTGTTGAACTGCGTGGTGGCGACGCTGTTGTTCAGGGGCTATGCCACGCTCGACGAAGGCGACCTGTCGCGCGTGCGCGCCAATCTGGTCCGTCAGCAAACGCTGTACGAAGTCGCGCAACGCGCGAATCTCGCCGAATTCCTGCGCCTGGGGGAGGGCGAACTGAAGAGCGGCGGGATGAAGCGGCCGTCGATCCTCGCCGATACGCTCGAAGCCATCATCGGCGCGATCTATCTGGATGGCGGTTTCGCGGCGGCCGCGGCGGCGATCGCGTTGCTGTATCAGCCGATACTCGCGGATATCGACCCGCTGACGCTCGGCAAGGACGCGAAAACGTTGCTGCAGGAACACCTGCAGGGGCATCAACTCGCGTTGCCGCAGTATGTCGTGATCGCCACGCACGGCGCGGCGCATAATCAGCAATTCGAGGTCGAGTGCGCGATTCCGAAACTCGATATCCGCGTCCAGGGCACGGGCGCGAGCCGGCGCGCAGCGGAACAGGTGGCCGCGAAGCGTGCGCTCGAGCGCCTGCTCGCGGTAGCGCCGGCGGCGGCCGGCCCGCGTCGCGGCAAGGTGGGGCGGAGCGCGGCGGGGTCCCATGCGGCGGCGGGGGCGGCTGCGAGCCCCGCCGGCTCGTCCGACATGGCGGAAACGGCCGACACGGCGGCCAGGGCAGGCAGGGAGACGCCGGCGCGCCGCAGGATTCCGTTGCCGCCGCGCGTGCGCTCGTGAGCCACCGCGCGGGCAGCGCCCGGGCGAAGCCGGCCCGAACGGGCTGAACCCGCGCCGATCTGCCTGCGGTCCCCGCTGTCCTCTCTGTGACTTCTTTCTCATCCTTTTTTTCGAGACGACCTTGAACGCGCCCACTTCCAACGGTTTTCGCTGCGGGACCATCGCTATCGTCGGTCGGCCGAACGTCGGCAAATCGACATTGATGAATGCGATGGTCGGCCAGAAAGTCAGCATCACGTCGCGCAAGGCGCAGACGACCCGACATCGCATTACCGGCATCCAGACGCTCGACGACGCGCAGTACATCTTCATCGACACGCCGGGTTTCCAGACCCGCCACAGCAACGCGCTGAATCGCACCCTCAACCGCACGGTCACGTCGACGCTGGGCACGGTCGACGTCGTATTGCTGCTGGTCGAGGCCGGGCGTTTTCAGCCCGAGGACCGGCAGGTGCTCGACCTGATCCCGCCGTCGGCGAAAATCGTGCTGGTCACGAACAAGATCGACCGGATCAAGGACAAGGCCACGCTGCTGCCGTTTCTCGGCGAGGTCGGCGCGCTGCGCGATTTCGCCGAAATCGTGCCGCTGTCGGCGAACGATCCCGCCGACGTGCGGCGCCTGCTCGATACACTGAAGCCCTATCTGCCGGAAGGCGAGCCCGCCTATGGCGAGGACGAGATCACCGACCGCAGCGAGCGCTTCCTGGCCGCGGAGATCGTCCGCGAGAAGGTGTTCCGCTGGACCGGCGACGAGATTCCGTACACCAGCACGGTCCTGATCGACAAGTTCGAGCAGGAAGGGCAATTGCGTCGCATTTTCGTGACGATCCTGGTGGCGCGCGACGGCCACAAGGCGATGGTGATCGGCCAGAAGGGCGCGAAGCTCAAGCAGATCAGCACCGATGCCCGGGTGGATATGGAGAAGCTCTTCGAAGGCCCGGTCTATCTCGAGGTCTGGATCAAGGTGAAGAACAACTGGGCGGACAACGAAGCCGGCCTGCGCGCCTATGGCTACGACTGAAGGGGCGTCGCCCGCGTCATCCACGTCGCCTGCGCCACGCAAGCGGCGCGCGCCGAGCGGCCCCGTCAACCGGGTGCTGGAGCAGCCCGGTTTCGTGCTGCACAGCTACGCGTACCGCGAGACGAGCCTGATCGTCGACGTGCTCACGCGCGATCACGGCCGCATCGCGCTGGTGGCAAAGGGCGCGAAACGGCCGCACTCGGCGTTGCGCGGCGTGCTCCACACATTTCAGCCGCTGTCGCTCGGCTGGTCCGGCCGTGCGGAGATGCGCACGCTGACCCGCGCCGAGTGGGTCGGCGGGATGCTGCCGCTGGTCGGCGACGCGCTCGTCTGCGGCTTTTACGTGAACGAGTTGCTGGTGCGCTTCTGCGCCCGCGAGGATCCGCATCCCACGCTGTTCCAGCATTACCTGGTCACCCTTGCCCGGCTCGCGCACGACGAACCGGCGGTGCTGGTGCTGCGTTCGTTCGAGCGCATGCTGTTGCGCGAAACCGGCTATGCGGTGGCCTTCAGCGTGAATGTCGCGAGCGAGCCGCCGGTGGCGGATGCCTGGTACGTGTTCGACCCCGAGCGCGGGGCGCGTCTGCCGCGCGCCGGTGACCCGGATGTCTGGCCGCGCGTGCTGGGGCAGACGCTGATCGATATGGAGGCGGACGATTACAATAGACCGCGAACCCTGTCGCAAAGCAAGATCCTGATGCGCTTCCTGCTCAATCATCATCTTGGCGGCGCGCCGCTCAACACCCGGCAAATCATGATCGATCTGCAGAAGTTGTGAACGCGGCGGGTCGCGCCCGACGCGCGACCCGCCGCTTTGCACCGGAGTCCATGAACCGGAATCCGTGAATCCGAATGTGTGAATCCGAATGTGTGAGCCCGAATTTATGAACCCCTTCGCACCGCTACCGCTCGTCATCGGACTGGGCGTCAACATCGATCACGTCGCGACCCTGCGCAATGCGCGCGGTACCGTGTATCCCGACCCGCTACGCGCTGCGCTGCTGGCCGAGGACGCGGGCGCCGACGCGATCACCCTGCACCTGCGCGAGGACCGCCGTCATATCCGCGACGCGGACGTGCGCGCGATCCGGCCAGCGCTGCGCACGCGGATGAATCTCGAGTGCGCGGTGACCGCCGAGATGCTCGACATCGCCTGCGCGCTGCGCCCGCAGGACGTCTGCCTGGTGCCCGAGAAACGCGAGGAGCTCACCACCGAGGGCGGTCTCGATGTCGCCGGCCGTTTCGACGCGGTGCAGGCCGCGTGCCGGCAACTGGCCGACGCCGGTATCCGCGTGTCGCTGTTCATCGACGCCGACGCTGCCCAGATCGACGCCGCGGCCGCGGCAGGCGCGCCCGTGATCGAACTGCACACCGGCCGTTACGCGGACGCCGACGCCGCGGCGCAGCCCGCCGAATTCGCGCGCGTCGCGCAGGGCGTCGAGCACGGCCTGGCGCGCGGCCTGATCGTCAACGCCGGTCACGGGCTGCATTACACGAACGTCCAGCCGTTCGCCGCGCTCGAAGGCATCACCGAACTGAATATCGGTCATGCGATCGTCGCGCACGCGGTCTTCGTCGGCTGGGAAAACGCGGTGCGCGAGATGAAGGCCATCATGGTGAGCGCGCGGCTCGCGGGCCGCGGAGTCACGCGATGATCCATGGCATCGGCAGCGACATCATCGATATCCGGCGCGTCGCCGGCGTGCTCGAGCGTACTCGGGGCCGTTTCGCGGAAAAAGTGCTCGGCCCCGAGGAGCTGGCGATCTACGCGGCGCGCCGCGCGCGGTCGGCGCCACGCGGACTCGCCTACCTGGCGACGCGCTTCGCGGTCAAGGAAGCGTTCTCCAAGGCGATCGGCACCGGCATTCACTGGCCGATGACCTGGCGCGCGGTGCAGACCCTGAACGCGGCCAGCGGTGCGCCGCTGGTCGTGCCCAATGGCGCGTTGCGCGAATGGGTGGAGGCCCGTGGCCTGAGCTTCCATGTCACCCTCAGCGACGAACAGGACTATGCGATCGCCTACGTCATCGCCGAACGACGGGAAGCGCTGACGGAAACAGCGACGCAAGCAACGACGCAAGCAACGAGGCAGCCGCATGCAGCAAGCTAAACCGACTGCGCCGAACGCGGCGCTGGATCTGACGCGCCGCGGCCCGGGCCCGGTGATGATCGACGTGCCGGGCACCGCGCTCGATGAAACCGACGTCCGGCGCATCGCGCACCCGCTCACGGGCGGCGTGATCCTGTTCGCCCGCAATTACCAGAATCGCGCACAGCTTTCGTTGTTGACCCACCAGATCCGGATGCTGCGCCCGGACATTCTGATCGCGGTCGATCAGGAAGGAGGGCGCGTGCAGCGTTTTCGCACCGACGGCTTCACCACCCTGCCGCCGATGCGTCGTTTGGGAGAACTGTGGGACGAGGATGTCCTGACGGCGGTCGAGGCCGCGACCGCGACCGGTTTCGTGCTCGGCAGCGAACTGCGGGCGAGCGGGATCGATCTGAGCTTTACGCCCGTGCTCGATCTCGACTATGGCGTCTCCAAGGCGATCGGGTCGCGCGCGTTTCATCGCGACCCGCGCGTGGTGACGCTTCTCGCGCGCAGCCTCACGCACGGTCTGTCGCTCGCGGGCATGGCCAATTGCGCGAAGCATTTCCCCGGTCATGGCTATGTCGAGGCGGACACGCATCTGGGGCCGGCCATCGACGACCGGCCGCTCGATGAGATCCTGCACAACGACGCCCGGCCGTTTCTCTGGTCCGGGCTGGCGATTTCATCGGTGATGGCCGCGCACGTGGTCTATCCGCAGGTCGATGCGCTGCCCGCGGGCTTCTCGCGGATCTGGCTGCAACGGGTGCTGCGGCGCGAACTGGGCTTTCATGGGGCGATCTTCAGCGACGATCTGTCGATGGAAGGCGCCCGGGTCGCGGGAGACGTGGTACGGGGCGCGAAAATGGCGCTGGACGCCGGTTGCGACATGGTACTGGTCTGCAATTGCCCGGAAGAGGCGGAAAAGGTGCTCGACGGCCTGCGGCATACGGCGTCGCGGCAATCGGTACGGCGCATCCGGCGTCTACAGGCACGCGGCAAGGCCGTGCCGTGGAGCAAACTGCCGCGCCTGCCCGAGTACCAGATCGCACGCGCACGCGTGGAGGCGCTGGTCGCGGACGCGCCGCCGACGTAACGCTCCGCTGCCCGGGCACTCCCCTGTCGGGGCTGTACCGCAGGCCCGGTTCAGGCAAGCTTCATTTTCTGAAGCTTGTTGTATAGCGTCTTCGGGCTGATTCCCAGCATCGAAGCGGCCCGATGCCGCGTGCCGCCCACGGCGTCGAGCGTCGCCCGGATCAGCATCTCCTCGACTTCCTCGAGCGGCATGCCCACCGAGATCTCGACGGTGCCGGGGCGAATCACGCGTTTGCTGCCGCTGCCATTTTCCGGTACGTCGAGCGAATCGATGACGCCGTCCGAATGGCGGTACGCGATCTCGATCGACTCCCGCAATTCCTGCACATTGCCTGGCCATTCGTAGTCCGAGAATGCACGGATGGCGGCCGGTGCCAGCCTCTTTTGCGTGCCTTCCCGGGCGTTGAGCTGCTCGACGAAATAGTGGGCGAGCAGTTCGACGTCCTCCAGGCGTTCCCGCAGCGGCGGCATCGGCACCATATACGTGTCGATCAATCGATACAGCGCCTCATGCAGGCGGCCTTCGGCGACCGCCCGCTGCACATCGTCGCTGGTCGCGACGATCAGCCGGAAATCCGTGGGAATGTCGTGCGAACCGCCCACACGCCGGAACGTCCGGTTCTCCAGCGCTTCGACAAGCAGCCGTTGCTGTTCGAGCGGCAATTGCGTGATTTCATCGAGAAACAAGGTGCCGCCGGTGGCGCGTTCGAACGCACCCGTCGCACGGCCGTCGCTCAGTGCCGACATGGGCAGCGCGCTGCGCTCCTGCCCGAACAGCAGGCTGGACGACGGACGGCTCTCGGCCTGACGGCAATCGAAGGCCACGAACGGCGCCTTGCGGCGGCGGCTGCAATGATGGATGGCGCGCGCCACCGTTTCCTTGCCGGTGCCGATTTCACCCACCACGAGCACCGGCGATTCGCCCAGCGCCAGCCGCTCGATCGCATCGTAGATGTTCTGGATCAGTGGCGAGCGGCCGACCATCGGCCCGAAGCGCCCGAGGTGCCGCAGCATCGCCTTGAGCGACAGCACCTCCTCGGACAATTCGAAAGGGCGCGGGATGCGCGCGAGCAGGCTGCGCAGGCGCGGGATGCTGATCGGTTTGAGCAGATAGTCCCAAATGCCGTGCCGCAGACCTTCGATCGCGCTCTCGACGGTGGCGTTGCCAGTCATGACGATGACCGGCACCGTGCCGTCGGGCGGTTGCACGGGCAGGCTCGGCAGGAGGTCCAGCCCCTTGCCGTCCGGCAGGTTCAGATCGATCAGCACGACGTCGGGAATGAAACGCGTGAGGGCCCGCTTCGCTTCCGCGAGCGTGGCGGCGGTATCCACGGAAAAGCCGTCGGCGTCCAGGATCGCGGACAGGCCGGAAAGGCTGTTGGGATCGTCTTCTACGATAAGCGCGTGTGGCATGCTGCGCCCTAGTGTGATTTGACGTGCAAGTCGTTACGGAGTACTTCGACGCCATCGATATCACGCGTCACCGCAACGGCGCGCGCGATCTGATTGGCCGAATCGACCAGCCCCGATAGCGCGACCGCGCCGTCGTGGGTCTCGACCGTGATCGGCAGCGATGCCAGCGAAGCGTCGTCGGCCAGGGCCGCCCGTACATGGGCGGTTACCATGGCGTCGCGCGAGGATTGGCTCATCGTTCCTTTCGTGGCACTGCTCGCGCAGCCCGCAGCGCCCAGCACCACGGCGCCTGCGAGCATCGCCGCGGCCATCGCACGCGCCGGGCGGCGTCGCATGGGCGCGGACTGTCCGAAAGAAAAGAGTGCCATAGAAAGCCCTATGAGAAAGACGGTAAGGAAGCACGGCGGCCGGCAATACGGCAAGCCCTGCCTTGCCACCGGACAATGGCGAAAATGTCCGGGGTTCCCGAATCCCTGGATGAATGCGTGAACGGAGGTTCGGATCCAGCCGTAGCCGCGCCGCGCGGCAGGATCGGCTTCGTCGAACGGGAATCGGCCTGCCTGGGAAACGCATAAGGAGGCCACACCGACGTATCCTTTACTTCAAGCATAAGACGTGCCAATCCAGAGCAGCCCGGGCAGCGAGGGGACGCAATGTCGTTCATCGAGGCAATGCGCGCAATGTCCGGGCAAGACCGGTAAATTCGAACCATACGCGGTAAATATTTCTTCGTATGGTAAGACATCTAGGCCGTGGAGCAAAGTGCGATGGGGGGTGCACCTGATGGCGTGGGCGGGAGCGCTGCGCGGGCGGGGAACAAGGCGTCGCGACGTCGGCAAACGTAGTGGAAGCGTCTGTAAGGCGTGGAGGGCAAGAGGGGGGAAGCGGGAACCGGGAGACCGGACCCGACGCAATCGAATGCGGGAAGCCGGTCCGATGCCGGAGATGCCGGTCGGGGAAGTCCCGACGACCGACCCGCCGTCCGGCCCAACCGGCCGGCGGCGGGCGCTGTCAGGACTCAGGCGCGGCTGCGGTATTCGCCGGTACGCGTATCGATTTCGATCTTGTCGCCCGTCGCGCAGAACAGCGGCACCGGAATTTCCTTGCCCGTTGCAATCTTGGCGTTCTTCAGAACCTTGCCCGAAGACGTATCGCCCTTGACCGCGGGTTCCGTATAGACGATCTCGCGCACGACGGTGGTCGGCAGATCGACCGAGATCGCCTTCTCGTTGTAGAACACGACCTCGCACGCCATGCCGTCTTCGAGGTAGAACAGCGCGTCGCCCATGTTTTCGTTGTCGACTTCGTACTGGTTGTAGTCCGCGTCCATGAAAACGTACATCGGATCGGCAAAATACGAGTACGTCACTTCGCGGCGTTCCAGCATCACGACTTCAAACTTGTCGTCCGCCTTGTAGACCGATTCGCTTCCCGAACCCGTCAGCAGGTTCTTGAACTTCATTTTCACGACTGCGGAGTTGCGGCCGGATTTGTTGTAGTCGGCTTTCTGGATAACCATCGGATCATTGCCGATCATCACGACGTTACCGGTGCGGAGTTCTTGTGCGGTCTTCATAAATGGTTCCTGTGCAGGCGCGATCGCCCGGCGGAGGCCAGCGTCCGATGCCGCTGCTTATCCGGGGCATCAATCTTGTGGCAAACCGCTTATTTTAACCGACTTTCAACCAGTTCGGCCAGATTTGCCGCCAGCGAACCGGCCTGGCGCAGCGTGTCGACCCACGGCCGGGCGTGCGCCCGCAACGCGGCGTCGGATCGCCGCCACGCTTGCCAGTCGGGCGCCACGCTGGCGGGGGCGCACGTCGTATCGGGCGACGCACCGCCCGCGCAGGTTGCGCCGTTCCAGGCACGCCAAAACCCGGCGACGGCCGCCGCCGCCGCGTCCGGCAGGCCGCGTGTGTAGGCGCTCAGTGCGGCGTCGAGCTTGTCGAGATGGGCCGCGTCCGACTGCGGATAGATATGCCAGACAAAGGGCCGCTCGGCCCACTGCGCGCGCACGAACGAGTCCTCGCCGCGCACGAAATTCAGGTCTGCCTGCCAGAGCAGGCGGTCGTAGGCGGGTTGATCGATGAAGGGCAGCGCCTGCGCGCTCAGGCGGCCCCGTCGCGCCCGCGTGCCGGCCGCGAATGCCGGCAGGCCGAAAAAGCCCGCCACCGCGACGCTGATGCGTCCCTCCGGCACCAGCAACAGGATGTCCTCGTCGCCGCGGGACCATTGCGCAAGGAGGGAGGCGAGCGCGGGATTCTCGTAGGCGAACAGGGTGATCAGCCGGGTGGGCGCCGACGGCGGCGCGACGTCGAGCCGTTTCCAGAAGGCCGTGCGGGCCGCGGCGTCGCCGAGGAAGGCCTGGCGTTGCCGGTCGAAGCCGCGTTCACGTAACAAACCGCCGGTGCCCGGTGCGAAGCCGGGGAAGAAGAAGGTTTTCTCGAGCGCCAGGCGGGGGTGCGGCGAGCGTCCCAGATGGCACGACTTGACCCAGTCCTCGGCGCTCAAATAGTCGAGGTTGATCCAGACCGGCGCGCGTTCGCGTTGCGCCATCGCCTGCACGTAATGCGCGGGCAGCTCGCAGGCGAACGCCTCGATGACGACATCGGGCACCTGCGCGGCGGTATCCGGCGCAGCGCCGTTTCCCGTATTGGCGCGCGGCGCGGGCCAGGGTGCGACGATCACATCGTCGATGACGTGCCCGTCATGTGTTTCGGGTTCGTCCCGTAATGGCGGCAGCGAGGTCTGCAACAGCGCGGCGAGCGCTGCGGGCACGTCGATGAACAGGCGCACGCGCCAGCCGTACTCGTCGGCAAGCTGACGGGCGAGCCGCCAGCAGACGCCGGCATCGCCGTAGTTGTCGATGACCGTGCAGAAAAGATCGCAGCGAAGGGGTGCGGACATGGTGGAAGCGGATCGTCTAGAATCGGCATTTTAATCGAGCGGGGCCTTTCCTCCGAATGACCGATCCCGACGTTTTTTCCCCGAAAGAGCAGATCGCCCAGTTGCCGCACCTGCCGGGCGTCTACCGCTATTTCGACAGCGCGGGGCAGGTGCTGTACGTGGGCAAGGCGCGCGACCTGAAGAAACGCGTCTCCAGTTATTTCAATAAAAACCTGGCGTCGCCGCGCATCGCGATGATGGTCTCGCGCATCGCCCGGCTCGAAACCACGGTCACGCGCTCCGAGGCCGAGGCGTTGCTGCTCGAGAACAACCTGATCAAGGCGCTGGTCCCGCGCTACAACATTCTCTTTCGGGACGACAAGTCCTACCCTTTTCTCAAGCTCACCGGTCATGCGTTCCCGCGCATGGCGTATTACCGCGGTGCGGTGGATCGCAAGAATCAATATTTTGGCCCGTTCCCGAGCGCCTGGGCGGTGCGCGAGAGCATTCAGATCCTGCAGCGCGTGTTTCAGTTGCGCACCTGCGAGGATTCGGTGTTCAACAATCGCACGCGGCCGTGCCTGCTGCATCCCATCGGCCGCTGCACGGCGCCCTGCGTGGACGCGATCAGCGCCGACGACTACGCCCGCGATGTGCACAACGCATCGCGGTTCCTGCTCGGCCAGCAAAGCGAGGTGATGCGCGATCTCGAGGACAAGATGCAGGGCTTCGCCGCGGCGCTGAAGTTCGAGCAGGCCGCTCAGGTACGCAACCAGATGAGCGCCCTGTCCAAGGTGCTGCACCAGCAGACGGTGGAGACCGGGGGCACGAACGATGTCGACATCATCGCGGTCGTGGCCCAGGGCGGGCGGGTGTGCGTCAACCTGGCGATGGTGCGCGGCGGCCGGCATTTGGGCGACAAGGCGTATTTTCCGAGCCAGGTCGAAAGCGGCCTGGCGATCGCCAGCGGGCTTGTCGAGGACGTGCCCGACGACGCGCTGGCCGCGCCTGCGCCGGAGGATCGTCTCTCCGGCGCCGTGGACGGCGACAGCGAGCACGTAGAGCACGTCGCCGAGGGCGATAGCGGGGCGGCGTCGGACGTGTCCGATACGCCGGATGCGCTGGATGAGCCGGATGAGCCGGATGCGCCGGATGCGCCGGATGCGCCGGATGCGCCGGATGCGCCGGATGCGCCCGCGACAACGGCGGCGCTGGATGACCCGGCATCCGGGCCTGCCGGACGTCTCGAGGTCGAAGTGCTCGAAGCATTCATCGGGCAGCACTACACCGGGCAGGCGATTCCGCCGGTGCTGATCGTCAACCATCCCCTCGTCAATCGGGATCTGGTGGCGATGCTCTCGGAGCAGGCCCAGCGGCGCGTCACGGTCTTGCGCCAGCCGCAGGGACAACGCCGGGTATGGCTGACGATGGCCGAGCACAACGCCCGGCTGTCGCTCGCCCGCGTGTTGTCCGAACAGGGTTCGCAGGAGGCGCGCACCCGTGCCATGACCGAGACGCTCGGCATGGACAGCGACGATCTCGCCACGTTGCGGGTCGAATGTTTCGACGTCAGCCATACGATGGGCGAGGCGACCCAGGCTTCCTGCGTGGTGTATCACCATCACAAGATGCAGAACGGCGAGTACCGCCGGTACAACATCACCGGCATCACACCGGGCGACGATTACGCGGCGATGCGTCAGGTGCTGATGCGGCGTTACGAGAAAATGGTGGTGCAGGGCGACGCTGCGGAGCCGGGGGATGCATCTCGGGACGAGCCGATGCCGGCGCGCATGCAGGGCACGGTTGCGGACGGCAGCGCCGAAGTGTCCGCCGACCTCATGCCGGGGCATGGCGATGCGTTCGCCGCCGGCAGCCAGGGCGGCAACGCGGCGGCGGACGCATCGCCGCCCGAGCCGCCTCCGGGCGCGCGCCGTGTCGCCACCGTCGCCACGTTTCCGAACATCGTGCTGATCGACGGCGGTCGGGGGCAGGTCGAAATGGCGCGGCAGGTCTTCAGCGAACTGGGACTCGACATCGGGCTCATCGTCGGGGTGGCAAAAGGCGAGGGACGCAAGGTCGGCCTCGAGACCCTGATCTTCGCCGACGGCCGCGCGCCGCTCGAACTCGGCAAGGACAGCGCGGCGTTGATGTTGATCGCGCAGATCCGCGACGAGGCGCACCGCTTCGCCATCACCGGGATGCGCGCCAAGCGCGCGAAAGCCCGGCAGAGCAGCCGGCTCGAGGAACTCGACGGCATCGGCGCGAAGCGACGGCAGCGTCTGCTCGCGCGCTTTGGCGGACTGCGCGGCGTGATGGCCGCGAGCATCGACGAACTCGTCAGCGTGGAGGGTATCTCGCAGTCGCTGGCCGAACAGATCTACCAGCAATTGCATTGAAATGTTGGCGAAAGGGTGGGCCCCCGCCGCACCGTGTCATCGCGTGCGGGGCGCCTTCCCCTGCGCATTGCGTTTGGGTATGCCTTGTCCCCCCGAGGGGGACGCGGCACAATTGCACATTGCCTTTTCTCCGATACCGTCCCGCCGATGCCGTTCAATCTCCCGATATTTCTGACATGGCTGCGGATCGTGCTGATCCCGCTGATCGTCGGCGTCTTCTACCTGCCGGATGGCCTGCTCGGGCCATCCAGCAAGAACGGCATCGCGTGCGCGGTGTTCATCCTTGCCGCGCTGACCGACTGGTTCGACGGCTATCTCGCCCGCAAGCTCCATCAGACATCCGCTTTCGGAGCGTTTCTCGACCCGGTGGCGGACAAGCTGATGGTGACCGCGTCCCTGCTGGTACTGGTGCATCTGGCGCGCCTCGACGCCGCGATCGCGCTGGTCATCGTCGGTCGCGAGATCACGATTTCCGCGCTGCGCGAATGGATGGCGCAGATCGGCGCCTCGAAGAGCGTCGCGGTCAATTCGCTTGGCAAGATCAAGACGGTCTGTCAGATGGTCGCGATCCCGATGCTGCTGTTCTATGGCCGTCTCGACCCCGGCGCGCTGTTCGGGCAGGCAGGGCGGTTCACGATCGACGTGCGGCTCTGGGGCGGTTGGCTGATCTACCTGGCAGCCTTCCTGACCATCTGGTCGATGCTCTACTATATGAAGCTTGCCTGGCCGCAGATCCGCGAACGCACGCGCGAGGTCTGATCGGAAAAAGGGCAAGGTACCCACCGCCAAGCGCTCGAGAAAAGGCGCGTGGAAAAAATAGCGGAAAAAGTACCGAAACATTCTTGACACGATCTCGCCCCTTGGACATAATCTCGTTCTCCCGCGATCAAGCAGAAACGGCCCCGGGAAAGGCAGCAGACAAGCAGCAAGGTCGTACAACGCAGTAACAGGCATTACCATGCGGGAGTAGCTCAGTTGGTAGAGCGCAACCTTGCCAAGGTTGAGGTCGCGAGTTCGAGCCTCGTCTCCCGCTCCATATTTGTAGCTGTCGCTTCATCGAGTATCGGCGAAGCATGAAGTGGCAGTGTTGTACGTGTCGGCCAGGTGGTCAGGGTACGATGCGGCAGTAAGCGTTTTGCGGGAGTAGCTCAGTTGGTAGAGCGCAACCTTGCCAAGGTTGAGGTCGCGAGTTCGAGCCTCGTCTCCCGCTCCACACAAAAGGGGAAGCACTGCTTCCCTTTTTACTTTCACCGGGTATTGCGTCCGTACGCGTTTCGACAGCGTCCGCGACCCGGTCGAGTCTCCCCTGGCGGGGTGGCAGAGTGGTCATGCAGCGGCCTGCAAAGCCGTGTACGCCGGTTCGATTCCGACCCCCGCCTCCATAAAAGCCTTAAAGATCAACGGTTTCGCTGTTGAGTCTAGGCTACTTCCCATAGCAATCCTGCACCAAAACGGGTATAAAACGGGCTCCAGCCACTCCAAAAAAGTGCTCAGCCACGCGTGTAACGGCTATCTGGCCGTATACGTGAGCTTCGCCGCCCGCTCATGTCGACCAAACGCAAACGCCCCTCCGGCAACTGAGAATATGTCGTTCGCCGCAAAGGCATCCTGCCGAAGCCGCTGACCTTCACGTTCGGAACGGAGGCGGAAGGGGACGCCTACATAGGCCGCCTGGAGCAGATGCTCGACGCGGGTATCGTGCCCGACGAATTGATCGCCCAGCGCGATGCCTTCATTTCGATCGACGAGGCGATTCGGGCCTACCTGACATCCCATTCGCTTGTGACGTCCGAAATCGCGCTGCTTGGTCGCTTGATGGACCGATGGAAAAAGGAGCCGCTGACCTTGGTCAATTATCAGTGGGCCGAGTCCTGGATCCGCTCGATGAAGCGCGTCGACAACATGGCGCCGTCAACGATCCGCCACTACGTCGGAGCACTTGCGAGATGTTTCGATTGGGTAGTCACGTCCGGCTCCACCTTGTTGCCCGTCAACCCTCTCCGGCTGTTGCCTAAGCGGTATGCCACTTACAACGCCGAAGACGGCGCCGTGGTCAAGACCCAAAACAAGCTGGTGAAGGTCGATGTGTGTCGCGACCGACGTCTGTCGGTGGATGAAGAGAGCGCGGTGCGACGCATTCTCGCGGGCCATAAACCCGAAGGGCGGCAGCGTGCGTTGACGTTGCACTACGCGCCCGCGATCGCATTCCTGTTCGAGTTGGCGATCGAGTCGGCGATGCGCATGCGCGAGATGTACACCTTGACGCTCGATCAGGTTGATACGGGGCGCCGCACCATATTCCTGGACAAGACGAAAAACGGTAGCAAGCGCCAGGTGCCGATGACCTCGATCGCGATCGGCGCGTTCGAGAGCTATGTGGCCCGGGTGCAAAGCGGAGACCTCGCAATGCAAGGTTTCACGTTCGCTTCCGGTATGGTGTTTCCCTGGTGGCACGGCAGCAAAAACACCGAGCCGGACGCGATTCGGGACTTGAATTTGAGGAATGTGACGTTGCAACTATCGCGACAATACGCCCGGATCTTCGACGCGGCAGCCTGCGTCAATCTTACTTTTCACGATTTGCGGCATGAAGCAACGTCACGGCTCTTCGAGAAAACTTCGCTGTCCGATCTGCAAATCGCGAAGATTACCGGGCACACCGATCCCAGAGTGCTGATGCGGTATGCCAATCTGAGGGGAAGCGAGTTGGCCAGGATGCTGTGGTGACGTTCGGGACGGCGGTAACGCATGCCGACGAGGGACGACATTGCCCGTCCCCACGCTGCCTATGCGGGGTTTGACGCTTTTGGTCACTACGGTTGCGACGGGTGATCTTGCGTATCGGAAAACGGGTTCGCCGTTTTGGTAGGCTGTTCTCCCTCTTTCAGCATCGATGCAGATGCTATGGCCTGAATCTTTGCATCCGCGGCAGCGGACGTTGTCATCATGAACAGTATTTTCTTGTCTGTGTTTCCCGATACATCCCAGGTGTATGACACGGTGTGTATCTTGCCGTTGACAGGACTATTGGCATCGATCTCAGGGTGCTTCTCGACTACAACCGACGGCTTCGGCGAATGGGATAGGGTTCGATCGAAAAGCAAGGCGGCAGCCTGAACGTCCAAGCGACGCGCATACACCGCACAGAGCGGCTTGTCCGACGTCAGCACAAGCACGAAGTTGCCGATCTTGCCGTCATATGGCAAGGGCCAGGCGTCGCCAGGATGGCCCGCGAGAAAATGCCGGGCATTTTCCGGCGGAAGCTGGGGGAGCCGGCTGAGTTTCGCGCGCAGTGCCGAAGGGTCGGCTACGGACGCTGAGCACAAGGAAGAAAACGCCTGCATGAAAAACCGGGCCTCGGGCTCATCCGCTGCATTGGCATTGGGGCCGGCCCAGACAGAGGCGAATGCAAGCACCACGGCAAAATTTTTAGTGAAGTTCACAATTTGTTCTTGGATGAGTGGGCCGGCAGGAAGTGCCGGTTGTCTTAACAACGGCAAATGCCTAATTCTCTTTAGGGAAGAGGCAAAAAATCCGGGAGACGCGGTAGTGCCCGCTTTGGCCGGCCACGCTTGCGCGGCCTGTGCGGGCCGAACTCGGTGAAATCGCCGGAGCCGTCACTTGCCATCTGCCGGTCGAGCGCCGCTTGCAAGACCACGTCCGCCTCCCGAAATGCATCGCCATTCAACCGAGCGGTCAACTGATCCTTGATCCTTTGCCGCAGATAGGCGACGACGTCCTCCTCCAGGAACACCCACGCCCGCCCGATTTTCGCTCCCGGTATCTGACCTTCCTTCGCCAGTTTCTGGATGGTGCTGGCTCCGAGACCGATGCGAACGGCAGAAGCGCGTCTCGGATCACCTCGATCGTCGCTCCCAACAAATTTCCAACAGCAGGGTCGCGCAGTACGCACTGTCGTCCAGCCACCAACTTGACGACCTGACTGGAAGTTGCCTGCGCTGACGTGGCGGCGGCGATCTCGGCCGCCTTGACGCTGGGAGCAGGGGCCAGGCTTCGGTCGCTCGACTCAGTCTTGGCGATGTCCTTTTTGGTGATTCTGGTTTTGCCGCCTGCCTGGGCCGCTGCCAGCGTCTTTTCGAAGCGTTGCAAAGCCTTGTCATGGCCGTGCTCGCGAATCTCGCTGACCGCCAATGTGGAAGGGATCTCGCGGCACTCGCTCATCCTGCGCATGGCGGCCGGGGCATTGGCGAGGAGTAGCACGTCCCGGACGGTCTGGTGGTGATATTCAGCCGAGCGGTGATGTCATCCTGGCTCAGACCTTCCCGCTTCAGGGCTGTGATGACCCACGCCGCACGCGAAGTGCAGGCCGACGTCGGCGACATCAGCCGCATCATCGCGGAATCGGTCGTCGACAAGATCATCCACGCCGATGAACTTGCCCGCATCGAAAGCGCCTCCAAGGCCGCGCAATGCTCAATCCAGCGCTTGACCGAGACATCCCGTTACCTGCATCACGCGCGTGCAAAGCGTCGGCGCAAACTGCTGCGTTCTGACAATAACGAGACTGGTGCGGCGCAAGGGGACGTGAGATCGGCTGGCGTGCCGTGCGCTCACCGAATGGATCAACGATCGCTGTCCACAGTGCTGCGGCCGTGGCACGGTCAGTCAGGTGGCGTGCGCCGCCGGGGTGTCGCGTGAGATATGGGCCAAGCGCCGCGAGTCTCGGCCGGCATCGCCTGCATGCCAACTCTGTCCCACGTGCCGCGGCCCGGAAAAGCGCCGCGCGGACCATCCGGCACGGGCGAGGGCGTTGGGACTGTCGCTGGATCAGTACCAGCGGCACTGGGAACGACGCTTCGACTTTGCACTCGCTACGCTGGACCGCGTGGATGGTCTGGTCGCTGATCTGTTCAGGAGGCGGTATCGCGCATGAAAGCGACCACCGCAGCTCGCCGGCTGGAAAAATGTTCGTTACCACGGCAACGGTTTCGCATTTTCCGGCATGCCATGCGGTGACGTTTCGTAGCATAAAAATTATTTGCTGAAAATATATGGGTTGGCTTTTCAAGCAACATAATCTATGATTTTTATGAAAATCCGTTTCTGGTATTGTTTTTACAATTCATGGAAATTATTTTTGCTTGTTTGAATAATTCCTAGGCACGGAAATGCAAATGGTCAATCGAATCGCCCCGAAAATTACAGATGCCGCCGCGCCTGCTATCCCTTCAGACACGCAAAATTCCAGTCAAGGAACGAGCAGCACATCTGGTTCGACAAGATCTGCGGCTTCATCAGGCCCACTGGCGGGGTTGTTGCCTAGAAAATATAAAACGGTCGGCATGCTGAAGAACGCTGGTGCGCTTAAAGATGAAAATAACGCGAAGCAAGGAAGGCCGGTCAAGTACTTATCGGAAAGCGAACGAGACCAGTATCTTGTCATGGCCAAGGGAGGACGTCTATATCAGGGTCCAGAAGGACAGGAAAAACCATTGGACACTCGTGATGGGTCAAACCCCCGGGGCGCTTACCTGTTTGCCATGGATGGAAAAGGGGAGATATTCGCCGCGTCCTCGCAGACTGTCATGCATCATTCTGCGTTCCTAGCAGGACAGCCGGTTTCGGCAGCGGGATCTCTTACAGCTGAGGAAGGTCGCTTGGCGGGTGTCACGGATCGGAGTGGACACTACGCGCCGCCACTTGAGTATTCACATCAGTTTTCAAAAGAATTGGGGCGGCGCGGCGTTGACGTGAATAGCGTTGATACCCGATACGAAGGACGTCCTAAAAAATTCTTGAAGGAGAAAAACGCCGAGGCAAAAAGGGTTTTTGAACGTATCTACCCGGAAGGGATAAAAGAGAAAAAATATTAAGATTTGTATTGAGTGCAAGGGGATGCCCAGCTTGGGTACGACCTTGACAATCAAGTGGTTTCGGCATGGGGGCTCCAGAAAAACCGGAGGTCGCCCCTGAGCCGAAAGTCATGTTCAGCAGCGGTACGGGTATCGCTGGAAATAAGCCGTTGAGGTCTTGTCTTGCTATAGCCGGGAGTCTACAGCCGGCCTTCCGCACATCCAGTCGCGTCCAAGAATTTCTTATGCAGTGCTTGCAAACGAGGCATATTTCCATACATGGTGGCCCGTCGAGATGCGGATCAGTGAATCGCCCCGGATTTGAACTGACTTCCAAGGTTGTGTCCAACTCTTGGGGGGCAGTTCATACCCGGAGCGACTCATAGTTCATCGTCGGGAATGAACTCTACACCCTGTGCTCCGAGCATCGTCATCCGGAGTAATGTTCAATCGCAATCGTACGTAGGGATTCAAGCTCTCCTCGGGGAAAGAATTGAGAAACGTATACACGCCCGCGTCGGGCTAATCGTGGTTGGTTTAACCAGCAGCGTGTTTTTCATGGTACTGATCACGTTTTTAAATGTAAGTATCCTACGATGCTGGAGATTCCTGGCTTGTTGACAATTGAGTGGGATAAAATTATAAGACGAGCGCTTTGGAAGTGCTGTTGTTGGGCAGCGCTTTTGTAGTGATTTCGACTCCCAGCGCTTTCATTACCGCAAGTGTAGTCTTCAAAGTCGGGTTGCCATTTTCACTGAATGACCGGTAAAGCTGCTCTCGTGACAAGCCCGTTTCGCTTGCAATTTGGCTCATGCCACGTGCCCGCGCGACGATACCCAACGCCTTCGCGATATATCCTACGTCTCCGGTTTCAAATGCGTCCGCCATGAACACGGCGATTTCCTCACTGTCGACCAAGGCTGCTGCGGGGTCGTAGGTGGATAGTTTTTCGGACATTTTCATCACTCCATTCCTGCGCCAGTTTTTTTGCCATGACTATGTCGCGCGGCTAAGTACTTTTATCACCGCCGCATAGGAGGACCACACAGCGTGTTGCCGCGTTGCTGAACATAGAGGCGGTATCCCGGACCGTAGTGGATGCGGAGCTCACTCACTCCGTTTCCTACCGGTGCTATGTCTCCCGGCAGTCCCTCGGCCATGCGCATCACCCTGGCAGCGATCAAGGTTCGCGCTCGCTTATCCTCGAGCTTCGCTTCCCACGTGCGGAACGTCTCTGTCTGTTCGATCTCGACACGCCTTGCATGCCGGAATCGATGCGACGCACCATGCGATCTGGGTATTTTCCCGAAGTATTTGATTTTGATATACGATGAAACGCGAGGTCAGCCGCGGATCTTCCCGTATATTTCCGGTATCCGGCGACTGTCGCCAAGCCCGTAATGAGGATGAAGGATGATCGAGTGGTATTGGAAGCGGTTTTATGAGTTGTCGGTCAGCGAGCTGTACGCGATTCTGGACGCGCGCAGCACGGTGTTCGTGATCGAGCAACGGTGTGTCTATACGGATATCGACGGTCTCGACGACCGGGCCTGGCACCTGTTCGCGGTCGACACGGACTCGTCGCGCGCGCCGCTGGTGGCCTACGCGCGCATTTTCGCGCCGGACCCGGAAACCGGCGAAGCACGCATCGGGCGCGTGCTGACGATCGCGGAGTACCGCGACCGGGGTCTGGGCAAGGCGCTGCTGCAGCGCGCGTTGCAGCAGGTGGAAACCAATTGGACGGGCTCGGCCGTGCGCCTCAGCGCCCAGCAATACCTGCGGGTCTTCTACGAATCGTTCGGTTTCGCGAAGGTGAGCGGCCCCTATCTGGAAGACGGCATCCCCCATCTGGACATGCGCCGCAGTTGAGCGCCACGCGTGCCGGCGCGCAGCCGGCCGCGCGCCGACAGGCGCAGCCAATGACGTAGCGCGATCAGCGCGCCGACGGCGCTCATCATGGCGCCCGGAATCCACAGAATCAGCCCGCCCAGCTGCTGGTCGCGCAGGGCGCTCATGCCCACCAGCGCCCGCCCGCACAACGCATAGATCGGATAGCGGTCGTGCGTCGAGAAAAACACATAAGCGCCCAGCACGATCTGTGGCGGCGCCGCGGCGACGATGACCAGGATGCGTTTTCCGGGCGAGAGGCGTGCCGGCGGCGCCGGACGCCGGTCCAGTACCAGGCACCAGAACAACAGCCCGTCCACCGTCACGCTCCAGTTCATCACGCGGTACAGGCGCCAGTCGAGCATGGCGATGAAATGCACCGATGAGGCCAGCCAGAAATAGATGATCCCGGTGAACAGCACGACCGCCACCACCGGATGCAGCAGGACGTTCAGCAGATAACGCACCGGCGGCCAGCGCAGGAACGGGTTGAAGACACGCTGGCGCACGCGCACGGGCATGCCGGCGCGCAGCACGGCTCCCGGGTGGCCCAGCGCGATCAGGAAAGGCCCGAGGTGGTGCAGGACCAGATGCTGCAGACGATGCAGGAAGAACTGGCGTTCGAAGTAGTAGTCGAGCCGCGTATGCAGGGCGATGTAGATGCCTGCCATGCCGAGCCAGAAAGCCAGCTGACGGTCCAGCGAGACATGTTGCCGGCGCGTGCCTCGCAGATACAGCACGCTGAACGACAGGAAGACCGCGACGAACGTGGGCGACGGTTCCCAGGGAGACAGCCAGTGGAGGAGCGTCATCGGGGCGGAGTTCCGTGCGGGGCGGGGGGATGCCGTCTCATGCAAGGCAGGCGGGGCGCGATGCCGGACATCGGACGGGTCACTGGGTGCGCGTCGGCGCGCTGACCGGCACGGCGGTGCGCATCGCGGCGCCGTCCGAGAACCGCAGTTCCAGTTGCACGGTGGCGCCGGGCGCGAGCGCGCGCGTCGGTTTTTCCAGCATCAGATGATAGCCGCCCGGCGCGATCGCCACCTTCTCGTGCGGTGGCAAGGCGAGCGTGGGCGTCATCTCCATCGTCGTCGTCGCGCCGTTGCGCAGCGTGCGATGCAGCATCACATCGGCATAATCGGGGCTGGCGACGCCAATCAGATCGAGCGGACGCTCGCCGGTATTTTCGAGAACCATGTAGCCGGCGGCCGGCAATTGACTGGGCAGCCAGCGGATCCAGGCATGGGAGACGCGCACGGGCGACTGCGGCGCGGCGCGCTCCGGGGCATGCACGGCGCTTCGCGCGGTCTCGGCCGCGTGCGCGAGGCCGATCGACCCGACGCTGAACAGCAGGGCGGCCAGCAGCCGGCGGCGGGCCGCGGGCAAGGCGGCGCGGCGGCCCGCGCCCGCGTGCGCGCGGGATGCGGGGACAGGCGGGAAGGACGGGGCGGAAAGCGCGGGTGGACGAAAACGATGCATCGTGACGGGTCTCAGGAAGAAGTGGCGAGCAACAGGCGTAGATCGTGGGCGATCTTCTCGGGCGCGGCGTCGACGCTGGCGATCAGGCGGGCGTGGCCCGCGCGGTCGAACAGATAGACCGCGCCGCTGTGGGTGACCTCGTACTGGCCGGCGGCGTCGCGGCGTTCCGCGGCGTAGGCGACACGGTAACGTCTGGCCAGTTGCTCGACGTCGTCGGATGTGCCGCTCAGGCCGATCGCATGGGCGGCGTCGAAGGCGTCCACATAGGCATGCATCGATGCAGGATCGTCGCGCGCGGGGTCGACCGAGATGAAGGCGATCCGCGCATCGTTCGCCGCAGGGCCCACTGTTTTCAGCACGGCGCTCAGTTTCGCCAATGTCGTCGGACAGATGTCCGGGCAGTGGGTATAGCCGAAGAACACCATCACCACCTTGCCACGCAAGGCGTCCTGGTTCATTGCCTGGCCATTGTCGGCGACGAGCGCGAAACGCAGGTCCGGCAGGTGGCCGTCGATGTCCGTCAGCTGCCAGTTCTGCGGCGTGTGGCGCGCGCAGGCCGCCACCAGCAGCGCGGCGAGCAGTGCGCACCGCAGTGGCGCGACGGCCCGCAACCCGGACCTGTAAAAATGCATAACACCCTCCCGGCTATCGCCTGAATCGCGCCGACTGTAGCGCAAGGCGCCGCGTCGGCGGATCGAAAGCGTCGTTCGCAGGAACGTCGCGGCGGGCGCACGCCGCGGCACGCATGCGCGGTTCCGCGGGTTCACCGCTGGCGGCCCGTGTCGCGAGCGCCCACGTGGACACGCAATGTTACGCCTTTGCCTTCGTCAAAACGACCGCCCCGTTGTAAGATGCCGGCATTCCATTGCCAAATCAGACTCCGCGAAATGCCGTTCGCTTCCTCCCTGCCCGCGCTGGATTCCACCGCGTTCTTCTTCGATTTCGACGGCACGTTGTGCGCGCTCGCGCCCACGCCCGACGGCGTGCAGGTCGCGCCGCGCGTGCCGGTGCTGCTGGAAGCCTTGCGCGCGCGCAGCAATCAGGCGCTGGCCATCGTCACGGGCCGCCCAATCGACGATATCGACCGTTTCCTCGCGCCGCTGCGCCTGCCGATCGCAGGCTCGCATGGCGCCGAGCGGCGCGGGCTCGACGGAGAGACGGTGCGCGTCGGTTTCGGCGATCCGCGCCTGCTCGACATGCGCCGGCTGCTCGAGGACGTGGTCGCCGCGCATCCCGGGCTGCTGCTCGAAGTGAAGGGGGCCGGACTCGCGGTTCACTATCGCGCCGCACCGCGGCATGCGGCCGTTGCCGAGGATGCGGCGCGGCAGGCGGTGGCGCTGCATGGCGACGCCTTCGTGCTGCAGCCGGGCAAGATGGTGTTCGAGATCAAGCCGCAGGGCGTCGACAAGGGTCGCGCGATCCGTCACTTCATGACGGGCGCGCCTTTCGCCGGGCGCACGCCGCTGTTCGCCGGCGACGATCTGACCGATGAAAAGGGGTTTGCCGTCGTCAACGAACTGGGCGGCCTGTCGGTGAAGATCGGCGAGGGCGACACGCTCGCGACGCTGCGGCTGCCATCGGTCGACGCGTTCGTCGACTGGCTCGCCCAGGTCGTCGATGCCGCTGCTGCCTGAACTTCCCGCCGTTTTTCTTCTGAACCGCTTCTGAACGCGCCATCGGCCTGTCCATGACCCGACTGATCATCGTCTCGAACCGTGTCGCCCCGATCTCCGAGGGCGGACCGGCCGCCGGCGGCCTGGCCGTGGGCGTCTACGACGCGTTGCGCGAGACCGGCGGCATGTGGTTTGGCTGGAGCGGCGATATCGTCGACGACCATGCGCCGCCGCCGACGATGACCGTCGAGCCGCATGGTCCGGTGACGTTCGCGACGATCGGTCTGTCGCGCCGCGACTACGAGCAGTACTACCGCGGCTTCTCGAACGCGACCCTCTGGCCCACGCTTCACTATCGCAGCGACCTGACCGAATTCGATCGCGAGGAATACGAGGGCTACAAGCGCGTGAACGGCTGGCTCGCGGAGCAGTTGCTGCCCCTGCTGCGCCCCGACGACGTCATCTGGGCGCACGACTATCACCTGATCCCCTTCGCCGCGGCGCTGCGCGCGGCGGGCGTGCGCAACCGCATCGGCTTCTTCCTGCATACGCCGTTTCCGGCGGCGCAGGTGCTCGCGACGATTCCCCCGCACGCGGACCTGATGCGCGCGCTCTGTTCGTACGATCTGGTCGGACTGCAAACGGCGCCCGACCTGCGGGCCTTCGTCGACTATATCCAGCACGAGGCGGGGGGCACGGCCCAGGCCGATGGATCGATCGCGGCCTATGGGCGCACGCTCCGCGCACAGGCGTTCCCGATCGGCATCCATCCGGACGAAGTGGCGGCGCTGGCGGAGTACGGCAGCGACAGCGATGTGCTGCGGACGCTGCACCGCACGCTGGTCGACACCCGTCTGATCGTCAGCGTCGACCGGCTCGATTACTCGAAGGGGCTGGTCGAGCGCTTCAAGGCCTTCGACGTCCTGCTGGCGCGGTTTCCCGAGGAGCGGCAGCGGGTGTCCTTTCTGCAGATCGCGCCGCCGACCCGGGCCGACGTCGATGCGTACCAGAACATTCGCGACGCGCTGGAATCAGAAGCCGGACGGATCAATGGCCGCTATGGCGAAATGCACTGGACGCCCATTCGCTACATCCATCGTCAGTACGAACGGCCGGTGCTGGCGTCGGTATTTCGCGCCGCGCATGTGGGTTATGTGACGCCGCTGCGCGACGGCATGAACCTGGTTGCCAAGGAATACGTGGCGGCGCAGGATCCGGCGGACCCGGGCGTACTGGTGCTGTCCCGCTTCGCGGGCGCCGCGCAACAGATGAACGGGGCATTGATCGTCAATCCGCTGGATGTCGAAGGCATGGCCGAGGCGCTGGCGCAGGCGTTGCACATGCCGCTCGCGGAGCGCCAGGCGCGGTATGAGGACATGATGGCGATGCTGCGGCGTGACAATGTGTCCGCGTGGCGCGACGCATTCCTGCAGGCGCTGAACCCCGCATAGCGAGTCGGGCCGGCGCACCGTGTCCGTCCCGCCGTGTGCGCCGTGAACGGCAGCCGAGGCCGCGGCGCAGGGCGACCGGATGGCCTTCCGCCCTCAGCTGGTCTCGCGGATTTCCGTTTCGAGACGGAAGCCGTCCTGGCCGTCGCCCTCGATGGCGCCGCCCTGGCGGCTCAGCAATTCCCGATACAGTCCCGGCTGCGTGCGCAGCACCGACGGCTCGCCGTCGTCGATGACCTTGCCGTTGCTCATCACGACGATCCGGTCGAAATTCTGCAGGGTCGACAGGCGGTGCGCGATCGCGATCACGGTACGTCCCCGCATCAGCCGGTCCAGCGCCTGCTGAATGGCATCCTCGGACGCGCTGTCGAGCGCCGAGGTGGCTTCGTCGAGCAGCAGGATGGGGGCATTTTTCAGGATCGCGCGAGCGATCGCGATGCGTTGGCGCTGGCCGCCGGAGAGCTTGACGCCGCGGTCGCCGACGATCGTGTCGAAACCCTCGGGCATCGCCTCGATGAACTCCGTGCAGCGCGCCTCGCCCGCGGCCTGGTAGACCTCTTCGGCGGTGGCGTCCGGCCGGCCGTACTGGATGTTCTCGAAGACGGTGCGGTGAAACAGCGAGATATCCTGCGGCACCAGCGCGATCGCATGGCGCAGGCTGTCCTGCGTCAGCCGGGCGATGTTCTGGTCGTCGACGCGGACCTCGCCTTCCTGCGGATCGTAGAAGCGTTGCAACAGCGCGAGCACCGTCGATTTACCTGCCCCCGAGCGGCCGATCAGGCCGACGCGCTGGCCGGGTTCGATCGTCAGGTTGAAGTTCTCGAGGATCGGCTTGCGGCGCGGATAGGCGAAGGTGGTGTTGACGAAGTCGACACGGCCGCCCTGTTCCTGCAACGTGGTCGCGTTCGAATCGTCCGGCATGCCGTGCGGCTGCAACAGGGTCTCGACCGCCTCGGCGAGCCGCGCCACATGCTGCGTGACGTCGACGAGCGCCACGGCGAGGTCGCGCGTGCCGTGCAGGATGGTGAAGCCGAGCGAACTGACCAGCACGATGTCGCCCGATGTCGCCTGGCCACGCTGCCACAGCAGCAGCGCCCAGCCCAGCAGACCGGCCGAGAGCAGGGCGGTGACGACCGCGTGCAGCAAGCGCAGCTTCTCCAGGTACAGCAGGCTGCCCGTACGCGTACCCATCTCGTCGCCGATCTTTCCGGCAAAACGCTGTTGCTCGCGGAAGGTCGCGCCGAAGGCGCGCACCAGGCCCATATTGCCGATCACGTCGACCAGCTCGCCGTCGACCGCGGCCGCCCGGGAAGCGAACGCGTGGTGGCGCTGCGTACCGCGTCCGGCGAGTTTGTAGAGCACGAGGGAGAGAATCGCCGATGTGCCGAGCAGACCCGCCGCCATCATCGGGTTCACGGAGATGATCATGACGATCGCGCCGACCACCGCGATGCAGGGCGGCAGCACGTTCCACGAAAAGGTGTTTTCGGCGATGTAGATGGCGTTCGAGGTCGCGGTGATGCGGCTCGCCAGCATGCCCGGCTGTTTCTCGGCGAAGAAGTTCGGCGAATGCCCGCTTAGATAGCGGAACAGGTCGCGGCGCAGGTCGCCGGTGACCTGCACGAAGGTATGCGCGCCCACCCAGCCGCCGACGCGCCACGCCAGATTATCGGCGGCGATCAGGGCCACCAGGATCCCGAAGGCGCTCCACAGGGCGGTATTGTGATCGCGCCCCTGGCCGAGGACGTCGATCAGATGCTTGATCGCATATTGCGACGCCAGCGCGCAGCCGACGGCCACCAGCACGCTCGTCAGCACGATTCCGTGCGCCAGCGGATGCCTTTTGATGTAGCTCAGCAGAAAGGCGAGCGGGCGTTGCGCGTAACTCGCCATGTCCGCATAACGCGCATTGCGCTCGGCGGGAGACAGCTTTTCGAAAACGGTATCAGTCGGGCCGTTGTAGGTATTTGACATATCCAGGACCTGTTACGGATCGATGCGAAAATGAAACGACAAGGAATGCGGAAAACATCGCGCAATGACGGCGGCCGGGCGAGATGGGCAAACGGGCCGACGTGCGCCATCAATGTCGGCGGCGGGACCGACGCGTTTCATCGGTCCATGGGTGAGCGTGCGGTGGCTCGTAGCGCACCGGCAGGCGACAGTCTGCCATCGATTGCAGGCGACCGCGCGGTATCCGGCAGGGTTTCTTTCCTTACCGGAGGGATACTGTACCCCCTCGGGAAAGGCGCCAGAACGGCATAGTGTTTCATTAATGTAACAACGTAAATAGTTTGAAAGAAGCCCGCGACATGCGGATTATCCCCGGAGATAATCGCACCTGCCTAACTGTATTACGGCACGTCTCGCCCCAAAGCGTATCCCGACATATTCCGAAAGGGGAATTGCAATGCGAATCGCCCAGATCGCCCCGTTACACGAAGCAGTGCCGCCCAAGCTTTACGGTGGCACGGAACGGGTCGTATCTTATCTCACCGAAGCGCTGGTCGAACTGGGACATGAGGTGACGCTGTTCGCCAGTGGCGATTCGCAGACATCGGCCAAGCTGGACGCCGTCTGGCCGCAGGCGCTGCGGCTGGATCCGACCATTCGGGATACCGTCGCGCCGCATATGCTGCTGGTCGAGCACGTGCGCCAGCGCGCGGACGAGTTCGATGTCCTGCATTCCCACATCGATTACTACCCGTTTTCGCTGTTCAGCCGGCAGCAGACGCCGAACGTGACGACGATGCATGGCCGTCTCGACTTGCCGGAACTGCAGCCGGTTTTCCGGCAATTCAATCAGACGAACGTCATTTCGATCTCGGATCATCAGCGTCAGCCACTTGCCCAGGCGAATTGGCTAACCACGGTGCTGCATGGCCTTCCGGAAAAGCTGCTGACGCCGCGTACCGACATCAAGCCGGGTTATCTGGCCTTCCTGGGACGCGTCTCGCCGGAAAAGGGGCTGGACCGCGCGATCCGGATCGCGGCCAAGGCGGGTTTGCCGCTGAAGATCGCGGCGAAGCTCGACAATGCGGACCGGGCGTATTTCGAATCGCAGATCAAGCCGCTGCTGTCGCAGTCGCATGTCGAATTCATCGGCGAGATTTCGGAGGCGCAGAAGCCTGCCTTCCTGGGCGGCGCGCATGCGCTGGTGTTCCCTATCGATTGGCCGGAGCCCTTTGGCCTGGTGATGATCGAGGCGATGGCATGCGGCACGCCGGTGATCGCCTTCAATCGGGGTTCGGTGCCGGAAGTCATCGACAACGGCGTCTCCGGCTTCATCGTCGAGGACGAGATCGGCGCGGTGGCGGCGATCAACCGGCTGCACCTGCTGCCGCGCGCGGGCGTGCGGCGCCGGTTCGAGGAACGTTTCACCGCGAAGCGCATGGCGCAGGAGTATGTGCTGGCCTACGAGAAGCTGATCCACCAGCAGCGCCCCGCGCTGCGCGACGTGAAGGCCTGCTGATCGATCCCGGCCAGCGGCCCGGTACGCTGCCGGGCCCGGCCGACTGCCGCTGCGCACCGCTCCGCCCCGCATGGTCGCCCGCCTGCGGGGCGGCGTCGTACGCACCGCCGCCGTGCGCGAAAACAACGGCTGATCCCGCCGGTGCATGAATGGTTCCCGCCGGCATGCACGATTGGCGGTGCCGATCCTTATAATGCCAACCGTTGGCGTGGCCGCGCGAGCGCGCTCGGCGACGCGGGAAGCCATATCGGGAGAGTCTGTGCAGAGCCATCAGCGGGCACGTGAAAACGCGGTACCGGGAAGTGCCACGCTGTTCGCGCTGCGCGCGATCGGCATCCTGTTCATCGCGCGCTGGCTGTATTCGATGTCCGAGGCGGGTTTCGCCGAAATCCTGGATGACATCGGCTCCTCGCCGGTCGCGATTCTCCATCTGCTTTATCTGTTTCTGCTGGTTGCGCTCCCGGGCGCGCGTCCCGGCGCGGCGCATCCTTTCCAGCCCCTGCCGCGCTGGCTGCGGCAACTGCTGCGTGCGTTGTCGTTACTGGGCGGCGCCTTCGCGGTGTTGTCGATCGCCTTCTACGCGCTGCATGCCGGTTTCGGGGAACTCGCGGTGGCGGTGCGCGATTCCAATGGCTGGCTGGTGGTGGCGCCCCTGTTGTACTTCCTGGCCGCCTGGCTATGCCGCCGACGTGCGGTGTGGCGTACGCGCGCCACCGCGGGACGTTTCGCGATCGGCTGTTTCGGCGTCGAAATCGACCCCGATAGCCGGAATGCGACCGTCTGGGACCAGAACCGCAAGATCGGTCAGTATGCCGCCAGCGAACTCGCGGTCCGGCAGGAACGCGCATTGGCCGTCACCCGCATCGACCTGATCTGGTCGTCGCTCGCGGCGGCCGGCCACAATCGCCAGCGCGTGTTCCGCGTCCGGACGCTGGGGAATGCCGAGCGCGCCTCCGCCCGCGCGCTCGACACGGCGCTGCGACGCATCTGACGCGTGTTCACGGCGCGGCCGGTGCGGCGTCGAGGCGCTGCCCGACAGCCGGCCGATGGACCTGGCGCCCGGGCAGCGCACGATATACCACCAGCTGTTCCCGCGTGTCTCCTTGCCGCGCTCCGCGCCAATAGGAGGCCCACTGCGTCGGGGACACCTGTGCCTGGCTTTGCCGTCCTTGTACGATCATCCAGCGGCAGGACACAGGGGTGGCGGCTTTCCCCGCCACCGGGCGGTGCGGTATGCGGGTGAAGTAATACAGCATCGGCGCTTCCGACTCGCCGAGATGCACGCTTGCCATGCAGTCGTCCGTTCGCCAGTCATGTTGCAGGGCCGCGCCCAGCGCCCGGAACACCGGTCCATAGCTTTTGCCGCGGTCCAGCCAGGGCAGCAGCAGGGTCGTCAGCAGCCCCCAGACCAGCGTCACGCCCGCGAACCAGGACAGCACGCCGCGCCATCGTCCGTGCGCGGACAGCATCGCGACGCATCCCATCCAGGCGAGGGTCAACACCACGGCCGCCAGCACCGCGACCGGCTGCAACGGCAGGACGTAATCGAGCGGCAGCCAGCGCGCCGCGAAGCCGAGCGGAGAATGGGTCTCGACCGGTTGCCGCATGATGAACCAGGCGGCCCAGACGAGAATGGCGGCGGCGCCGAACAACGCGCGGCTGATCCAGTCCCAGCCGGTGGCGAGCGTTTGCGGCAGACGCGCCACGGCGTCCGCAGCGAGGATGGCGGCCGGCAGCATGAACGGCAACAGATAGAGTTGCCGCGCCGTGGCGGACACGCTCAATACCGCCAGACCGATGGCCAGAAACAGCGTGGCGATCAGATACGCGGGTTCCCGCAGACGGCGCCAGCCCCCGAGCGCGAGACTGGCGAGAGCCAGCGGTCCGGCGGGAAAGCCGGAGGTCAGCAGTGCCTGGACGACAAAGCCGCGTGCGTTTTCCGAACCCAATTCGGGCACGGAGAAGCCCAGGAAGCGGCCGACGTTGTTGTCCCAGAACCAGGTCATGAACAAGGTAGGGGACGCGCGATACAAGAGGGCGGGCCAGATCAGCAGGAACGGCAGGCTGACCAGCAGCGCCAGCGCGAGCGCGCTGAAATAGCGCCGTCGGCGGCAGGGCGGGTGGACGAGCGGCAGGACCGTCACCAGCGCGGCGAAAACGGCCGGAATAAACACGCCCTTGCTCATCAGGGCAATGCCGATGCCGATGCCCAGCGCGCAGCTGTCCGTCCGGCTTGGCCCGGTGCGGCGCGGGCCCGTGGGCGTGTCGCTTGCCCCGCCGGCGGCTACCACGCGCATGAGCGAGGCGAGTGCGATCGCCGAACCGGCCAGCAGGGCGACGTCGGAGAAGAGATCGTGCAGGTGCTTCACCAGCACCAGGGACCCCGCCATCAGCGCAACGGTGCCCACGACCACGGGCGCGTTTGCGCGCGCGTTCGCATTGGCGCTGCGTGCCGCGCTGGTGCCGAACGCCAGTGCGAGCGCGCCGAACAGAACGCTGGCCAGCCGCGCGCCGTCATGCGGCGGCAACAGCGGCTGGAACAGGTAGGCGAACAGACTCGACACCCACATGTAGAGCGGCGGCTTCTCCATGAAGGGCTGCCCGGCATTCATCGGAACCAGCCATTCGCCGGTCTTCAGGATGTGGTCGATGATGCCAAAGGTATAGGTTTCGTCCTGCTTCCACGGCTCGTGACCCAGTATGCCGGGCAGGAGATACATCATCGCGGCCAGGCCCAGCGCGAGGCGGGAAATCCGGCCCGCCTCGCCGGTGCCGAGGGGGGCGTGTCCAGGAGCAGAAAACGGCATGCGCATGCTTCGATCCGACGATGAAAAATGTCGGAAGCGAGGATAGCACTCTCATCGCCGCTTGCGGAATGCTTGGCAAATCAAGCGTTTATCGATCTTCGGCGGCGTTGTCGATGCCCAGGGGTTCGGCCTCGCGCACCAGCAGCGCCTGCTTGCGCTCCACGCCCCAGCGGTAGCCGGACAGCGCGCCGTCGGCGCGCACCACGCGATGACATGGAATCGCGACCGCGAGGCGGTTCGCGCCGCAGGCCCGTGCCACCGCGCGCACGGCGGTCGGTGCGCCGATACGCGCGGCGATGTCGGCGTAGCTCGCGGTCTGACCGGGGGGAATGGCCGCCAGTGCGCGCCAGACCCGCTCCTGGAACACGGTGCCGCGGATGTCCAGCGGCAGGTCGAGCCCGAGTGCCGGCGTCTCGACGAAGCCGACGACGAGGGCGACCAGATGCTCGAAAGATGCATCGGCGCCGATCAGCGCTGCTTCGCGGAACTGGTCCTGCAGATCGCGCGCGAGCCGATCCGGGTCGTCGCCCAGCAGGATCGCGCAGATGCCGCGCGGGCTTTGCGCGACGAGGATCGCGCCCAGCGAACACGCGCCGATCGCGAAGCGGATCGTGGTGTTGGCGCCCCCGGCGCGATAGTTCGATGGCGTCATGCCCAGCATGTGATCCGTGGCGGCATAAAAGCGGCTGTTCGATGCGAAGCCGGCGTCGTAGAGCACGCGCGTCACGGAGCCGGCGACCGGCAGGCCGGCATGCACCCTGCGGCGGCGGGCCGCCGCGGCGTAGGCGCTCGGCGTCAGGCCGGTCACGGCTTTGAAGAGGCGATGAAAATGACCGGGACTCAAACCGGCATGCGTCGCCAGCGTCGCGAGACAGGGCGCGACATCGGCGGCATCGATGCGCCGGCAGGCCTCGGTGACCAGCGCTGCCTGCCGGGCATCGCGCGCGGTGCGATCCGCCGCGGCGCGCCGGCTGGGACGGTAGCCCGCGGCCTCGGCAGCGGCGGCGCTGGCGAAGAAGACGACGTTCTCGCGGCGCGGCAGGCGGGCGCTGCCGCTGGGCCGGCCGTAGACGCCGGTGGTGCGCACCCCGTACACGAACAGCGCGTCGGCCGTATGGTCGCGGGCCTGGACGGCGGCCCAGCGCAGCTCGTCGGCCGCGGCGGTGCCCGCGGCGTCGGGGTCGGCCGCGGCGTCGGCGCTGTCGGTCGCGGCAGGAAGCAGGGCGGTGGCGTACGGCGGGCGCAAGGGTGCTGACATGGTGGCTCCCGGCAAAGGGTTCGGGGCGAAGCGTGGTTGAAGCATGGTGCCCGGACCGGTCCGCGGCACCCCGTCGCTTGCGGTCGAATTCAGAAGGTCGTGCGGTCGCCGCCGCTATCGCTATCGCTATCGCTATCGCTATCGCTGCGCGGCGTCCCGCCTCATCCCGCCTTGCGGAACGTCAGATTGATGCGCTGTTCACCCAGCGTCGCGTGTCGCGCCGTTTTGAGCGGCAGCACGCCGTGAAAGCGCAGCCGGTCGACACCGCCCCAGACCACCACGTCGCCGTGGAAGACCGGCACGCGCAGCGCCTTGTCGCCGCGCGCCATGCCGCCGAACTGGAACACCGCGGGGATGCCGAGCGAAACCGATACGATCGGCGCGCTGAAATCGCGTTCGTCCCGGTCCTGGTGCAACGACATCTTCGTCCCCGGCAGGTAGCGGTTGATCAGACAGGCGTCCGGCGCGAAGGCGTCGAACCCGGCCTGTACGGCGGCTTCGCGCGCCAGTTGCGAAAACGCGTCCGGCAGCGGCGGCCAGGCACGCCCGGTTCGCGGATCGATCCGCTCGTAACGGTAGCCATGACGGTCGGAGACCCAGCCGAGCATGCCGCAGTTCGTCAGCGCCACCGACATCGTCGCTCCTCCAGGTGTGCGCATCCGGCGAAACGGGGCCGCGGCCGCGATGTCGTGCAATGCCCCGATCAAACCGTCCGCGTGGGACAGGGCGAAGCCGCGCAACAGGTACGAAGCGGGGCCGATGGCTTCGACGGGTGGCAACGGCGACGCCATCGATTCGAACAGGTCTGCGGTGGTCATGCCGATATCTTACCGTTGCGCCGCATGGCAGGTGCCGATATGTAGCCCGCGTGCGTGTAGGCAAATCTTTCAATACTTTGTCGGTTGTAAGTTTGGATGTATCATTTTTTCTTTATCCCTACTGTGTAGGTTCTCTTGCCTCCTTCTACAGACGATCCGATCCTGACCACACGCCGGGCAGCCGAGCTGCTGGGCGTGTCCGTTCGCACCGCGCAAAACTGGATCGAAACCGGCGCGCTTGGTTCCTGGAAGACCCCTGGAGGGCATCGCCGCATCCGGCGCAGCGCCGTACAGGCGATGCTGGCGAAGGAGCGCAAGGACGTGCTCGACGACGCCTTCGTCTCGGCCGAGGTCATCGTCCTGGCCGCGCCTGCGGGTGGGCGTCTCGTCCAGGACGCGCTCGCTCCAGCCGGGGAATTCCTGCTGACCCTCTTCGAAGACGCGTTCGCGGCCCTGCTGGCGGTCGGCGCTTCCTCTCCGGCTTTGTTCATCATCGAGGTCGACATGCACCAACCCGAGCGTTTGGTGCTGTTGCAGCGGGTACTGGACGATCCCGTGCTGGGCCATCTGAAAATGCTCGCGATCTCCTCGCTGTCGACCGATGAACTCGTCGCCCGCTGCGGTGGGCATGGGCGTCTGAGCGCGCTTGCCCCCGCGGATGTGGCCGGGGGACTCGCTGCCTGGGTGCGGGGCGCATTGCCCGGCGCCCGCGCGCCGGCGACATCCGCCCCGGCGCCGGACGCCACGATACGCTATCCCTTGATGGCCAACGAAGCGTCGCGGGCGGCGGCGGTCGATCGCAGCGGCTTGCTGGATACCCTGCCGGAAGCATCGTTCGATCACGTGACCTGGCTGGCGGGCCACCTGCTCAAGATGCCGATGGCGGTGTTGTCCCTGCTGGCATCGGACCGGCAATGGTTCAAGTCACGCGTGGGCGTGGAAGAGATGGAAACATCGCGCGATGTGGCGTTCTGCAATCACACCATCATGCAGAAGGGCGTGTTTCTGGTGGAGGATGCGACGCTGGACGCACGGTTCGTCAATCATCCGATGGTGCGCGGCGCGGGGCGGGTCCGGTTTTACGCGGGGGCACCGGTGGTCGACGATCAGGGGTACGCCTTGGGCGCATTGTGCGTGCTGCACCCGGAACCTCGGACGCTCGATGCCCAGGAGGAGCGCGCGCTGGTGGCGCTGGCGAACGTGGCGTCGTCGGAGATTCGATTGCGGATCCAGGGGCGGAGGCTGCGCTCCGCGCTGTCGGCGCTCGCGGGGGACCATTCGCGGCTGACGGCTAACGCCAACAGTTAACGGCTGAGGCCAACAGCTGAACCGTGGCGGCGGCCCATGCCGCCGCCTCGCGCGGCCGGGAGCCTGACCGCCGCGGTCCTGCCTTCTTTACATGCCGCCCGTGCCGAAGGCCTGCTTCATCCGCTGCCCGGCATAGGCCTGCGCATCGCGTGCCTTCTGCACCACGGCCGCGGTACCGAAGAACTCGTGCGTCACGCCCTTGTACAGGCGACGTTCGACCGGACCATTCGCCGCTTCGATTGCCTTTTGCAGCATTTCGCCATCGTCGCGCAGCGGATCGATGTTCGCGTTGATGATCGTGACGGGCGGCAGGCCGGCCAGATTCGCGTGCACCAGATCGAGACGCGTATCCTTCTTCTGGTCCGGCGAGGCCAGCAGCTTGTCGAGGAACCACTCGATCATCGGCTTGTCGAGCGGCTTCGTGACTTCGTTTTCGAGGTACGACGCCGTGTTCAGGCTACCCGACTGGGCGACCGGATAGACCGCCAGCACCGCGAGCGGCATCGGTGCATGCGCATCGCGCGCGGCGATCGCCGTGGCGACAGCCAGGTTTCCGCCCGCGCTCTCGCCGGCCAGCGCCAACTTTCTCGGGTCGCCCCCGAGGCTGGCGGCATGGCTGGCCACCCAGCGGTACGACGCGAAGGCGTCATCCCAGGCAGCCGGGAATTTCGCTTCCGGCGCACGGCGGTAATCCACCGATACCACGATCGCGTTCGACGCTTTCGCCAGGCCGCGCGCGCCCGCATCGTAGACCTTGCGGTCGGCGATCACCCAGCCCCCGCCATGGAAGTAGGTGATCACCGGGAACGGGCCCGGGCCCATCGGCTTGTACACCGTGGCACCCAATGCGCCTGCGGGTCCCGGAATCGTGATGTCCTGGGTGGTGATGCCCGGTACCAGCGCGGTCGGCGAGGTCGAGCGTCCTTCGTTCTTCAGCACGATCTTGACGCCGTCGGCCACGCCGGGCTGCATGCGGGCGGTGGCCACGTCCACTTTCTCGATGGCATCCGGATGCAGGCTGGCCAGCGCATTGAGCACACTCAGCATGTCGTCGTCGGCGCGCACGTCGGCGGTGGTCTTCGCGACGGCGTTGGCCAGGGGAGAGGGCTTGTCCGAAGGCGTGCTGCAGGCGCCCAGCAGCAAGGTGGCGGTAGCCAGAATGACGGCGCTACTGGCCAGCCGGAGCCGGAAGACGCCATTGGAACGATCGTTGAGGTCTGAAGGCAAACGCATGGTTTTTATCTCTTTTCTAACGAAGGCGGAAACGGTTGAAAAATGACCGGCTGAGCCAGTGTGTTTTCCCCGTCCATCGCACCTGCGAAGGCAGGGCCGCGATTGAGCGGGATGGCATCTCCGAAAGCATTTTCCGTTCCCGGTTCGGCGTTGCCTCGGTGCCCGGGCGTACCGGAAGCCGGAAGCCGGAAGCCGTGCGTGCGGTGGCTTACCAGAGCACGCCGTCGACCGAATGCGCGGGCGTGGGTGCGGTTTCGCCGATGGATTCCATCAGGTCGATCTGAATCGTGCGGCAGATGGAATCCATCGGCACGTCATGGACGCTGTTGGTGAAGGGATCCTGAAGATCCGTTCCCATCTTGTCGATCGTCATCAGGATGAAACCGACGGCGGTGGACGCCAGCGGCGTGTAGTACAGCAGACTGTCCACCAGGCCGATCGGCAGCAGGATGCAGAAGGCGGTGACGAAGAAGCGCAGGTACTGGCCGTATTGTTTCGGCAATGGCGTGTTCTTGATGCGTTCCAGGCCGCCCTGCGCGTTGGACAGATCGACCAGCGTGGTTTCCAGTCGGATCCGGTCGTAACGGTCGAGCCAGCCCGCCGCGTGACAGTGGGCCATGTCGGCCGCGTGCCGGTTCAACAGGGCGTTCGGCACGTTCGAGAAGGCGTCGTACCGGGCGTCGCCGGTTTCTCCGGCGGACAGGACGCGCAGCGCGGGCGTGACATCCTGGCGCAACAGGTGCAGACGCAGTGCCTGCGCGTAAGCCACCTGACGGCGCACCATGCTCCGCTGCACGGCCTGCGCCGGGGCGGCGTCGCTCACCAGGTACAGCGTCTCGCGCGCGAAACTGCGCGATGCGTTGACGATCGCGCCCCACAGCGTGCGCGCCTCCCACCACCGTGCATAGGCGGCGTTGGTGCGTACGCCCAGGAACAGCACCAGCACCGAGCCGAACAGCGACACGGGCAGGGACGGCAATTCCAGGCTGCCGCCCCGGTGCAGCATGACATACGAGGCGGTGACCGCGACATCCCAGAAGAGCAGGGCCAGCAGCGGCCAGCCGAGATAGCGGACCAGCGAATTGAACCGGGAGCCGTGTTGTACCATCATCGCCGTAACGCTCAGCGCGCGGGCGGTTCGTGACGCAGATTGCTGATCCAGGCGCCGCTCGGATCGAGGACGGACACCCGGACTTCGGCGATGTCGAAGACCCAGCCGTAGACCCCGAGCGTGCCGTTCGCCAGCCCGGCGGCGACCGAGGGATGCGTGCGCAGATGCATCAATTGCGTGATGACGTTCTGGTAAGCCAGCGCGTGGGTCAGCTCCGCGGCGGGCGGATCCTCGGTACGCGTCGCCATGACCACCGAACGGGCGGATTCGGCATTGCGCAGCCAGGCGCGCACGGTCGGCATCGATTCGTCCAGCAGTTGCGGGCCGGCACTCAGCGCCTTCATCGCGCCGCAGTCCGTGTGACCGCAGATGACGATGTTCTTGACCTTCAGGCCGCAGACCGCGTATTCGATGACGGCCGATACGCCACCGAGCATTTCACCATAGGCCGGCACGATATTGCCGATGTTGCGGCACACGAAGATCTCGCCGGGGTCCGCCTGCGTGATCAGTTCCGGCGCGACGCGACTGTCCGCGCAGGTGATGAAGAGCGTGTGCGGCGCCTGTCCGGCGGACAGGGACTCGAACTGTCCGCGCAGTTCGGCATAGGCCTCCTGCTGGAAACGTCCGATGCCTTCCAGCAGGCGCGTCATCGACTCCGTTCCGCTTTCGGGCCCGGGGGACGCGACCGCGGTCGCGAGGGTGGGACGGGATGTGGCATCGCTCATAGGCGCTCCTGATGGATGTCGAGGCGCGGCGGAGAGACGGTCCGCCGCAGGGGCATACGGATGCACTGGCGCCTCGCGCCACCGGGCAAGGCGTGTCCGGTCGTGCAAACTGTCAGCTATTTGTAATAAATAATAGCGAAGTATCGTCGCTTCGCGCGGAAATCATCGTACCGCTTTGTAAGCAAGTGTTGCACGAATTGTTGAGGGGAAGGCATCCGCAACCCCTTCACAGGCGTCATTCTTCGGCGTTGCCGCCCGACATTCCACGCAGCGCCGGCGTGCCGAGCATCTGCTGTACGCGCTGGACGATTTTCTCGACGCTGAAGGGCTTGGTGATCATCTGCATGCCCGGTGCCAGGAAGCCGTCGTTGACGGCGGCCAGTTCGGCGTAACCCGTCGTGAACAGGATGCGCAGACCGGGCCGTCTCAGGCGTGCCGCGTCGGCCATTTGCCGGCCGTTCAGGCCCGGCAGCCCGACATCGCTCACGAGCAGGTCGATCCGCGCATCCGATTCGATGATGGCGAGCCCCGACGGCCCGTCGGTGGCGTGCAGGATGACATAGCCGCATTCGGCGAACAGGTCGATCAACAATTGCCGCACGTTCTCGTCGTCCTCGACCACGAGAATCGTTTCGCCCGCGCCGGTCTGGAGATCGGCGTGCTCGCTCTGCGCGTCGACGGTCGTCGCCTCGCCCTCGGTTTCGGGCAGATAGATGCGAATCGTCGTGCCCAGCCCGACGTGACTGTAGAGGGTCGCGAAACCACCGGACTGACCCGCGAAACCATAGACCATCGACAATCCCAGGCCGGTGCCCTGGCCGAGCGGCTTGGTCGTGAAGAACGGCTCGAACGCCTGCCGGGCGACATCGGGCGGCATGCCCTCGCCGGTGTCGGTCACCGCGATGCTGATATAGCGGCCCGGCTTCACGCCGCGCTGCGTCGCGGCGTATTTGCGGTCGATTTCCTCGTGCGCGGTCTGGATCGTGAGCGTTCCGCCTTCCGGCATGGCGTCACGGGCATTGAGCGACAGATTGAGCAGCGCGCTTTCGAGCTGGTTCGCGTCGCAGCGCGTGTGACAGGGGGCGGCGTCGAGCACCAGTTCGACGGGGACCTGTTCGCCGGTGGTGCGGCGCAGCAGGTCGCCCAGCGACAGGACCAGCGCGTTGGCGTCCACGTGTTTCGGATCGAGTGGCTGCCGGCGCGAAAAAGCCAGCAAGCGATGCGTCAGCGCGGCGGCCTTCTGCGCCGAGGACATGGCCATGCCGATGTAGCGTTCGAGATCCTGCGTGCGATGCAATGCGATCAGGCGGCGAACCAGTTCGAGCGGCCCCATCACGCCCTGCAACAGGTTGTTGAAATCGTGTGCCAGACCGCCGGTGAGCTGGCCCACGGCCTCCATCTTCTGGCTTTGCCGCAGTTGCTCCTCGAGCAGCCGCTGCGTCGTCATGTCGATGCCCACGCCCGTGCGGCGCATCGGCCGGCCTGCGGCATCGAAATAGGTATGGCCGCGCGAGAGCACCCAGCGGGTCGACCCGTCGGGATGGCACACCCGGTATTCGAGTTCCAGGTCGCCGCTGCGCACCAGGCCGCCGGCCATCGTCGTGCGCAGCGCCGCCAGGTCGTCGGGGTGCACGTTGGCGAGAAAGCGCGCGCGCTGGATGCCGGCTTGCGCCTCCGCCGTATCCACGCCATACACCTCGGCGATTGCGGCATCGCAGAAAAAGCGATCGCTGGCGACGTCGTAGGTCCAGGCGCCGACGCCGCTGACCGCCGCGAGGGCGAGCCGCGTGAAGTCCATCGAATCGCGCAAGGCGGTTTCACGCGCGCGCTCCTCGGTGATGTCCCGCGCGATGCAGAACCAACTGCCGTCCAGCGCCACCACCGTCCAGCTGAACAGGTGGAAGGTACCGTCGCGCGCACGCAGGCGGTGTTCGAACGCCGGCGTATCCTGGCTCGGCGATTGCCCTTGCAACCGCCGCGCCATCGGTTCGGCGGTATCGGGGTGCTCGAGCCAATCGGCCGTGCGGCCGAGAATCTGCTCGGGCGGCCAGCCCAGCGTGCGTTCCCATGCGGGATTGACGCGGGTCCAGACGCCGTGGCCGTCGGTCACGCCGAGCATGTCGGGGCTCGCCTGCCAGAACCCGTCGTGTTCCCGGGCGCGCGCGGCGACCTGCCGTTCCGCTTCATCGACCGATGGCGGCGCGGCGCGGTGCGTCTGCGAATGTTCGACGGCGGGCAGGCAGCGTGCAGCGGAAGACGAAGGCTCGGACATGGATGGTTCTTGGCGGAAGCGCTCGGGAAAGGCCTCGTGAATCCAGGAGGTGCCGGTTCGTCGCGGCGCGGAATCGCGGCGAAGCCCGGGCGCCGGACGATGACGGAGGCAGGTGGGAAAGCCCTGGATTTTCCCACAAGTTCGCGAAGTCATGCAGCGTGCCGGGCGGGGCGCCGCCGATCGTCCGGGCCGCCTGCATCGCGATCGGCAAAAGAAAAAGGCCCCCGGCTTGCGCCTGAGGGCCTTTCACTGCGGTGCATGCGGCATGCGTTCCGCGAATCTGGTGGGTAGTACTGGTTTCGAACCAGTGACCCCTGCCGTGTGAAGGCAGTGCTCTACCACTGAGCTAACCACCCGAAGAGGCGCAATTATGGCAGACGTTTTTTGACCCGTAAAGCGTTTTCTATACCGTGCCGATCGCGGCATCCACATCCACATCGTCGGGCGCCGGCGGTACCCGCCACACGCATGTGCCCTTGCGCGCCTTGTCGAGCGCGTCGAGGACGGTTTCGTGCTCGTGCGACTCCGTTTCCGAGGCCCGCAGCACCGGCAGCGCGAGCGCCGCGAACGATGCGGCGGCGCCGGCGGATCCGCTGCCCGGCAGGTCGTGCGCGTTGTCGTGATCGATCACCAGGCTTTCCTGGCCGCGCGTGAGCGACAGATAGACCTCGGCGAGCAGTTCGGAGTCGAGCAGCGCGCCATGCAGCGTGCGGTGCGCGTTGCTGATGCCGAAACGATCGCACAGCGCGTCGAGCGAATTGCGCTTGCCGGGGAACATCGCCTTGGCCTGCGCGAGGGTATCGATCACGCCGCTGCAGTGCTGGATGAAGCCGGGCAGCCGCAACAGCTTGAACTCCGCTTCGAGAAAGCCGATGTCGAACGGCGCGTTGTGGATGATCAGTTCGGCATCCTGGACGAACGCACGCAGTTGCTCGACGATGTCCGCGAACTTGGGTTTGTCCGAGAGAAATTCGGTGGTCAGGCCGTGCACGGCCAGCGCGCCCGGGTCGCTGTCGCGTTCCGGGTTGATGTAGAAATGCAGGTTGTTGCCGGTCAGGCGCCGGTTCACCAGTTCGACCGCGCCGATTTCGATGATGCGGTCGCCGGTGCGGGGATTCAGGCCGGTGGTTTCGGTATCGAGGACGAGTTGGCGCATGATGTGGGTTAGGAAGTGGAAGCCGAGGGGGAGCGGTGCCGGCAGGGCGGGCGCCCGCGGGCGTGCGGTCGTCCCGCCCGCCGGGTTCGCCCGCCCGAGCGTTCGCTAGCCGAGCGTGTTCAGCATGTCGACGCCGCGGTTCGCGAGCCGGTCCGCGCGTTCGTTGCCGGGATGTCCCGCGTGCCCCTTCACCCAGCGCCATTGCACCTCGTGCCGGGCCGCGACGACATCGAGTTCGCGCCACAGGTCCGCGTTCTTGACCGGGGCCTTCGCCGCGGTGACCCAGTTGCGCGCCTTCCAGCCGTGGATCCATTCGCTGATGCCTTTCTGCACGTATTGCGAGTCGGTCCACAGCACCACCTTGCAGGGCCGTTTCAGCAGACCCAGTGCCGAGATCACCGCCATCAGTTCCATGCGGTTGTTCGTCGTCACGGCCTCGCCGCCGCAGATTTCCTTCTCCTGTTCACCGAAGCGCAGGAACGCGCCCCAGCCTCCCGGGCCGGGGTTGCCTTTGCAGGCGCCGTCTGCATAGATCTCGACGCAATCCTTGTCTGCCATCATTTCCTGTTGCGTGTGTTCGGTGCGCCTATGGGCGCGAGCGCCGGCACCGGGACGGTCTTCTTTTTCCACGCCGGGCCGATCAGGCGCATGCGCCGCACGCGCTTGACGGCGGTGACCAGATACACGGCGCCGAAGATCGGCCACCAGCGGTCGCCGGCCGCTTCCATGAAGCCGCAGCGTTCGAGCCATTGCGGGTTGCCGAGCGGCGGCCGGTAACAGCCGAAACGGCCGCGGCTCAGCTCGAAGCCCAGCAGCTTGATCCAGTCCTTCAGGCGCGTGAACGCGATCAGATCGCTGTCCGGCGGCACGAAAGGGCGGTGGGTCAGGCGGCCGATCGATTGTCTCACGCCCCACAGGCTGAGCGAATTGAATCCGACGATGACCAGCCGGCCCTCGGGCACGAGCACCCGCTCGGCCTCGCGCAGCAGTTCGTGCGGCTCGCGCGTGAATTCGAGCGTATGCGGCATGACCAGCAGGTCCACGCTCTGGTTCTCGAACGGCAGTTCCGCGAAATCGCCCCACATCGTGCAGCGTCCGGGTGGCGCGTGCGGCGCACCCTGCACGACGGTGTGGCGGATCAGTTTCGGCGGCGTGCGGGCGTGTGCGGCCGCGGCGTGCGTCAACCGGTCCGCGCCCGGCCGGGTCTGCGGCAGGACGTAGGGCAGGCTCACCGAGCTGGCGGGGTCGAGCATCAGAATGCGCCCCGGCATCCGGTTTTCCCGCAAGGCGTCGAGTTGCGGCATGCCCAGCTGGATCGCGCGATAGCCGAAGATGTCGCCCACTACCCGATCGAGTTGCGCCTGCTCCCACGCGAGCACGTACTGCCCGGGAGCCGAATCCGTCCAGTCGGACCAGTCTATAATCGGTCGGTCAGACATGTCTACCTAGTGGGTGTTATGCGCTTCACAGGCGTGGGCGGCGTGCACGTGCCCCGGCGGTGATGCCGGCGTTGCCGATGCGTGCCTTTTGCCCGTCTTGTTCCGTGCGGTCCGTTCATGTCGTACGTTTTTCTTCACCGGATCTTGCCATGCTTTCCGTTTCCACCGCGTTACGCGATACCGCGCCGCTGCAAGTTCTTCCCGTCGCGGCGCTCGCCGACAACTATATCTGGCTGATCGGCGCCGGGCGCGAGGTCATCGTGGTGGATCCGGGCGATGCGCGCCCGGTCGTCGCGGCGCTCGCGGCGCGCGGCTGGACGCTGAGCGCTATTCTACTCACCCATCACCACGCGGACCATGTCGGCGGTGTCGCGGGACTGCTCGCCCACCACGCGGCGGCGCACGGCGCCCACGCGACGGTGCCGGTTTACGGCCCGGCCGGCGAGGACATCGCCCATGTCACGCACCGGCTGCGCGACGGCGACACCGTCGAGATCGCGCAGCCGGCGGCCCGCTTCACGGTCATCGACGTGCCCGGTCACACCCGCGGTCATATCGCGTTCCACCAGGCCGCGGCCGAGGGCGCGCCGCCGCGGGTATTCTGCGGCGACACGCTGTTCGCGACCGGATGCGGACGCCTGTTCGAGGGCACGCCGGCGCAGATGCAGGCTTCGCTCGACCGGCTCGCCGCGCTGGACGACGCGACCCGGGTGCATTGCGCGCACGAGTACACGCTGTCGAACATCCGCTTCGCGCTGGCGTGCGACGCGGACAATGCCGATCTCCACGCCTGGCATGCACGCGCGCAGGCGCTGCGGGAACAGGACGCGCCGACGCTGCCGACCACGCTGGGCGACGAGCGGCGCGTCAATCCCTTCCTGCGTACGGATGCCCCGGCGATCCGCGCCGCGCTGCATGCGCACCTCGGGCGTGCGGTGCGGGACCGTCTGGACGCTTTCACCGAATTGCGGGCCTGGAAGGATCGCTTCTAGGGCCATGGCGGGGCGGCATGCCCGCGTGCTCGGGCAAACCCGGTCGGCACTTTAATAACCGCTTCTAGTTCCTCAATTTCATTGAGTTTTTGTAACGGCGGTTGACGTTGCCGGAAGCTTTCCTTACCATCGCCTCACGACTTTTCCCTGATCTTCCCCGGATCACGAGACGCTTTCCTATGCGATTGATTTTCCCCGCGCTGCTGGCGCTACTCCTCACCGCATGCGCCGGCACCGCCGAGAATCAAGCCCAGCAGGGTTTGACGGATACCGACGCCTTCGCCACGAACCAGGATCACTCGAAAGACACGGCGATCCATCAGGCGCTGAAGAAGTCGAGCCCGAGCAAGACCATCGACCTCGACAACGGTTCCGTCGACTCGCTCGCGTCGAACGATGGCGATCTCTGGGGCCGGATCCGCAAGGGTTTCCAGATGGAGGATCTGAGCGGCGATCTGGTGGACGCGCAAACCCGGTGGTACTCGTCGCGCCCGGATTACGTGCAGCGGATGACCGACCGTTCGCGGTTGTACCTTTATCACATCGTCGAGCAGCTCGAGCAGCGGCACATGCCCACCGAGCTCGCGCTGCTGCCATTCATCGAGAGCGCCTACAATCCCCAGGCATTGTCCGTCGCGAAGGCGGCAGGCATGTGGCAGTTCATTCCCGGCACCGGCCGCGATTACAACCTGAAACAGAATATGTTCCAGGACGAGCGGCGCGACGTGCTGGCTTCCACCGATGCCGCGCTTGATTACCTCTCGCGTCTGCACGACATGTTCGGCGACTGGTATCTGGCGCTGGCCGCGTACAACTGGGGCGAGGGCAACGTGCAGCGCGCGGTCGCGCGCAACGCCGCCCAGGGCCTGCCCACGGACTACCAAAGCCTGCGCATGCCGGCGGAAACGCGCAACTACGTTCCCAAGCTGCAGGCCGTCAAGAACCTGATCGAGAACCCGGCGCAGTATGGGCTGACGTTGCCGTCGATTCCGAATCACCCGTATTTCGTGACGGTGACGACCGCGCGCGACATCGACGTCAAGGTGGCCGCCAAGCTCGCCGACCTGCCGCTCGACGACTTCAAGGCGCTCAACCCGTCGTTCACCAAGCCGGTGATCCTGGGCTCGACGCAGCCGCAGATCCTGCTGCCGTTCGACAGCGCCGAGACCTTCGAGCACAACCTGAAGACCTACAGCCAACCGTTGTCGAGCTGGACGACCTATCGGGTCAGCCAGCGCGAGCGTCCGAACGATCTGGCCGACAAGATCGGCATCGATGCGCAAACGCTGATCTCGGTCAACAAGATCCCCGCGGGCATGCGGCTGAAGCCGGGCTCGACGGTGCTGGTGCCGAAGGCCGACGGCGACGGCAACGGCGATATCAGCGCGGACATCGCGGAGAGCGCGGTGATGTCGGTGGAGCCGGACCGGCCCGACATGCGCCGCCTGACGGTGCGCCTGAGTTCGCGGGAGTCCGCCGCCTCCGTGGCTTCGCGCTATGGCGTATCGACCGCGCAACTGCATAGCTGGAATCGCACGCGCGCCAGTACCTTCCGCGCGGGCACCCGTCTGGTGATGTTCGTGCGGGCGGATCGCGACGATCTGCCGCGCGTGATGCCGCTGGAGACCGTGCCGGTCGGCGACGACGGTCCGAAACGCGGCATCATGCGCGCGTCGGCGCATGTCGAGGCGCCGGTGGCGCCGCCCGCACCGTCCGCGCCGCCCGTGAGCGAGCGTCGCGCGGGACGGTCGGCGGCAGCGTCCCGCACGTCGTCGCCTCGCGCGGCGGCCTCGCGCCCGGCGTCGTCCCGCATCGCGACATCCCGCCCGGCGGCGGCCGCGCCGCGTGCCGTGGCTGGGAAAGCCGGTACATCGGCCCGCACCGAAGCCGCCGCGGCGCGGCCCGCTGCGAAAGCTGCCGCAACCAGCGCGCGGCGCGCCGAGCCGGCCACCCGACCGCTCGCCAAGGCCACGCGCAGCGCACCTGCCGCCAAGGCCGACGCAGCGGACAAGCGCGGCCGCAAGATCACCGCTTCGCGCTGAGCACCGCGGCCGCGCCGAACGGACCCGGTCCGGTGCGGCTGGAGGCACGGCCTCGTCCCGCCCGGCCGACATGGCGCGCGGGCTGCTGCATTACGCCGCAGGACCGTTTGCGGCTGTCATTCCTGCGTCTATTAGGCTATAATCCGCTGGTTTAGCCCAATCAACACAAAGCCCTAGCGCCTACCTCCTTCCTTCATCGCCTTACCCGTTGCTTCCTGTCGTCCGATGCCCTCCAGGGCTTGGCCGGTCGAGGCGCATCCCCAGGACCCGAGCCGCTTGCAGCGCCGGTCGGGACGCAGCCCGCCGCGCGCGACGACGAGGCCAGTGGTCGACGGGACGGCAGGTCGGCCAGGGTGATCCATCAGGAGCCTCCCTGTGCTGCCGTCTCTTCCTCCTGCTTTGCTCGCACTCGCCGACGGCACGACTTTCCGTGGCTGGTCGATCGGAGCCGAGGGCCATACGACCGGTGAAGTGGTGTTCAACACCGCGATGACCGGTTATCAGGAAATTCTCACTGATCCGAGCTATGCCCGTCAGATCGTCACGCTGACCTATCCGCATATCGGCAATGTCGGCGCGAACGACGAGGATGCCGAATCGTTCAAGATCTTCGCTGCCGGCCTGGTGATCCGGGACCTGTCGCTGGTCGCCTCGAATTTCCGCAAGCAGCGCTCGCTGAGCGAATACCTGCGTGCCGGCAATGTCGTCGGCATCGCCGGCATCGACACGCGCCGTCTCACGCGCCTGTTGCGCGAGAAGGGCGCGCAGAACGGCGCGATCCTCGCGGGCGAGGACAATCCGGCACGCGCGATCGAACTGGCGCGTTCCTTCCCCGGTCTGGCCGGCATGGATCTCGCGAAGGAAGTGTCCGTCGCCGAATCCTACGAGTGGCAGCAGACCGAGTGGAAGCTGGGGCAGGGGTGCGGGCGGCTCGAACAGCCCAGATTCCGCGTCGTCGCCTTCGACTACGGCGTCAAGTACAACATCCTGCGCATGCTCGCCGAGCGCGGCTGCCAGGTGACGGTGCTGCCGGCGCAAAGCACGATCGACGACGCGCTGGCGCTGTCGCCGGATGGCATCTTCCTGTCGAACGGTCCCGGCGATCCGGAACCGTGCGATTACGCGATCCGCGCCACGCGCGAGAGCATCGCGCGCGGCATTCCGACGTTCGGCATCTGTCTGGGACACCAGATCATGGCGCTCGCCGTCGGCGCGAAGACCGTGAAGATGAAGACCGGCCATCATGGCGCGAACCATCCGGTCAAGGATCTGGACGACGGCCGCGTCGTGATCACCTCGCAGAACCACGGTTTCGCGGTCGACACGGACTCGCTGCCGGCGAACGCGCGCGTCACGCACGTCTCGCTGTTCGACAACACGCTCCAGGGTTTCGCCCTGACCGACAAGCCGGCGTTCTGCTTCCAGGGCCATCCGGAAGCGTCGCCGGGCCCGTCGGACCTGGCCTATCTGTTCGATCGCTTCATCGATTCCATGGTCGCGCACCCGTCGGCCGCACGCCAGCGGGCCTGATGACGGCACGCGCCGGCCGACCGGCGCCTGACGGCGCGCAGGACGCCCCGGGAATGTCCCGGAGCGCGTCGCGCGGCACACACACAGAATATTTTTAGCAAAGCCATGCCAAAGCGCACAGACATCAAGAGCATCCTCATCATCGGCGCCGGTCCGATCATCATCGGTCAGGCCTGCGAGTTCGACTATTCCGGCGCGCAGGCCTGCAAGGCGTTGCGCGAGGAAGGCTACCGGGTGATCCTGGTCAACAGCAACCCGGCCACGATCATGACGGACCCGGACACGGCCGATGTGACCTATATCGAGCCGATCACCTGGGAAGTCGTCGAACGCATCATCGCGAAGGAAAAGCCCGACGCGATCCTGCCGACCATGGGCGGCCAGACCGCGCTGAACTGCGCGCTCGAACTGCATCGTCAGGGCGTGCTCGACAAGCACGGCGTCGAGTTGATCGGCGCGAAGCCGAAGGCGATCGACATGGCGGAGGACCGCCAGAAGTTCAAGGAAGCGATGACCCGCATCGGTCTCGGTTCGGCGAAATCGGGCATCGCGCACTCGCTCGACGAGGCGTTGAAGGTACAGACGCAGATCGCCGCGCTGACCGGCGGCAGCGGCTATCCGACCGTGATCCGGCCGTCGTTCACGCTGGGCGGTTCGGGCGGCGGGATCGCCTACAACCGCCAGGAGTTCGAGGAAATCTGCAAGCGCGGGCTGGATCTGTCGCCCACGCGCGAGTTGCTGATCGAGGAATCCCTGCTGGGCTGGAAAGAGTACGAGATGGAAGTGGTGCGCGACACCGCGGACAACTGCATCATCGTCTGCTCGATCGAGAATCTCGACCCCATGGGCATCCACACGGGCGACTCGATCACCGTCGCGCCGGCGCAGACGCTGACCGACAAGGAATACCAGCTGCTGCGCAACGCGTCGCTGGCGGTCCTGCGCGAGATCGGCGTCGATACCGGCGGCTCGAACGTGCAGTTCGCGATCAACCCGGTCGACGGCCGGATGATCGTCATCGAAATGAACCCGCGCGTGTCGCGCTCGTCGGCGCTGGCATCGAAGGCCACGGGCTTCCCGATCGCGAAGATCGCGGCGAAGCTGGCGGTGGGCTACACGCTCGACGAATTGCGCAATGAAATCACCGGGGGCGCGACGCCGGCGTCGTTCGAACCGTCGATCGACTATGTGGTCGTCAAGGTGCCGCGTTTCGCGTTCGAGAAGTTCCGCGAGGCGGATTCGCACCTGACGACGCAGATGAAGTCGGTAGGGGAGGTGATGGCGATCGGCCGCACGTTCCAGGAGTCGTTCCAGAAGGCGCTGCGCGGGCTGGAAGTCGGCGTCGACGGGCTCGACGAGAAGACGATCGACCGCGACGAGATCGTCCAGGAGATCGGCGCGGCCGGCCCGGACCGCATCTGGTACGTGGGCGACGCGTTCCGCATCGGCATGAGCGTCGAAGAAATTCATGCCGAGACCGCGATCGACCCCTGGTTCCTCGCGCAGATCGAGCAGATCGTGCAGATGGAGAAGGCGCTGGGCGGGCGCACGCTGGACAGCCTGACCCACGACGAACTGCGCCATCTCAAGCGCAGCGGGTTTTCGGACCGGCGCCTCGCGCGCCTGCTGTCCGCCACCCAGACCGCCGTGCGCGAACGCCGGATCGCGCTGAAGGTGCGCCCGGTGTACAAGCGCGTGGATACCTGCGCGGCGGAATTCGCGACCGATACCGCCTACCTCTATTCGACGTATGAGGAGGAGTGCGAGGCGGCCCCGACCAACAACAAGAAGATCATGGTGCTGGGCGGCGGTCCGAACCGGATCGGGCAGGGCATCGAATTCGACTACTGCTGCGTGCACGCGGCGCTGGCGTTGCGCGAGGACGGCTATGAGACGATCATGGTCAACTGCAATCCGGAAACCGTTTCGACCGATTACGACACGTCCGACCGCCTGTACTTCGAGCCGCTGACGCTCGAGGACGTGCTGGAAATCGTCGACAAGGAGAAGCCGGTCGGCGTGATCGTGCAGTACGGCGGTCAGACGCCGCTGAAGCTGGCGCTCGACCTGGAAGCGAACGGCGTGCCGATCGTCGGCACGTCGCCGGACATGATCGACGCCGCCGAGGACCGCGAGCGCTTCCAGAAGCTGCTGCAGGATCTGGCACTGCGTCAGCCGCCGAACCGCACCGCGCGCGCCGAGAGCGAAGCGCTTGCGCTGGCCGAGGAGATCGGCTATCCGCTGGTGGTGCGGCCGTCGTACGTGCTGGGCGGCCGGGCGATGGAAATCGTCCATGAACCGCGCGACCTCGAGCGTTACATGCGCGAGGCGGTCAAGGTGTCGCACGACTCGCCGGTCCTGCTCGACCGGTTCCTGAACGACGCGATCGAATGCGACGTCGACTGCATCGCCGACGGCGAGGCGGTCTTCATCGGCGGCGTGATGCAGCATATCGAACAGGCAGGCGTGCACTCCGGCGACTCGGCCTGCTCGCTGCCGCCGTATTCGCTGTCCGAGGGGACGATCGCCGAACTCAAGCGCCAGACCGCCGCGATGGCGCGCGGGCTCAACGTGATCGGCCTGATGAACGTGCAGTTCGCCATCCAGCAGCAGCGCGAGGCGGACGGCTCGACGAAGGACGTGATCTACGTCCTCGAAGTCAATCCGCGCGCCTCGCGCACGGTGCCGTACGTGTCCAAGGCGACCGGTCTGCAACTGGCGAAGATCGCCGCGCGCGCGATGGTCGGGCAGACGCTGCGCGAGCAGGGCATCGAGAAGGAAGTGGTGCCGCCGTACTTCAGCGTCAAGGAAGCGGTGTTCCCGTTCACGAAGTTCCCGACGGTCGACCCGGTGCTGGGGCCGGAAATGCGCTCGACCGGCGAAGTTATGGGCGTGGGCCGTACCTTCGGCGAGGCCCTGTTCAAGTCGCAGCTCGCGGCCGGTTCGCGCCTGCCGGAATCCGGCACGGTCCTGTTGACGGTGATGGACAGTGACAAGCCGGCCGCGGTCGAGATCGCCCGGCGTCTGCACGAGTTGGGGTACACGATCGTGGCCACGCGCGGCACGGCCGCCGCGATCGCCGCCGACGGCTTGCCGGTGAAGGTGGTCCACAAGGTCAAGGACGGCCGCCCGCACGTGGTCGACATGATCAAGAACGGCGAGATTTCGCTGGTGCTGACGACGGTGGACGAGACGCGCACGGCCATCGCCGATTCGCGTTCGATCCGCATGAGCTCGCTCGCGAACAATGTCACCTACTACACGACGATCTCCGGCGCGCGCGCCGCGGTCGAGGGCCTGGCCTATCTGCGGGAGCTTGAAGTCTATGATTTACAAGGACTGCATGCTCGCCTAAACTAGGGCTTCGATCGACGAGATTCGAAGTCTTGGGGACGCCGATAACGATGCGTCCCTCGTCAGCCGCGGTTGGGCGGCGTTTGCCTGCGGGCAAACGCGACCTGCTGCGGCGATTTTTTTTGTATGGTTAATTTGCTATGAGTACCGTCCCGCTGACGAAACGTGGTGCAGAGCTGTTGAAAGACGAACTCCATCGACTGAAGTCGGTCGAGCGTCCGTCGGTGATCAATTCGATCTCCGAGGCACGCGCGCAGGGCGACCTGTCGGAGAACGCCGAGTACGACGCGGCCAAGGAAAAGCAATCGTTTGTCGAGGGCCGGATCATCGAGCTCGAGGGCAAGCTGTCCGCCGCGCAGGTCATCGACCCGGCGACGATCGATGCCGAAGGTCGCATCGTCTTCGCGGCGACGATCGATCTCGAGGATCTGGAGAACGGCGGCAAGGTCACGTATCAGATCGTCGGCGACGACGAGGCGGACCTGGAGCAGGGGCTGGTATCGGTGAGTTCGCCGATCGCCCGCGCGTTGATCGGCAAGTACGAAGGCGATGTGGCCGCGGTGCAGGCACCCAGCGGCGTGCGCGAGTACGAAGTGATCGCGGTGCGGTACGTCTGATCAGCGGTCCGCCTTTCCGATCTGCTTTTCAGTCCGCTCTTCAGTCCGTCTCCTGGTCCGGCCCAATACGACGACCTGAGCGGATCTGCCGATACGCGCCGGCCCGGTCCGCGCCGAAAAGGCCGCGGTCTCGCCCGCCGGCCCGGTCCTTTTTCCTGTCTACCGGGCTTATTTGTCCTGCTGGTGCATCCGCTTGGTGCTGACGACGCGGCGTTTCGCCTTCTTGACGTTGCCGCCGGCGGTCACGCGTTCATTGCCGCGGACCAGCACCTGCGTCGGACGCGCACGGCGGCGGTCGTTGCCGGTCGGCTTGACCACGGTCACCATGCGCGGCGCGCCGCCCTTGCCGGTACGGGGCGCTGCACCATCGGCGGCGGCATCGCGCGTGCGGGCGCGCTCGCGCGGCGCGGCGGTCGCATAGGCCGAGGCGGCCGACGTGGCCTGGCGCAGCGGCGTCTTGCGTGCCGGGCTGCGCGCGGCGGCGCCGGGAGTGGCACCGGCCCGGCCGCGCGGCGCGGGCGCGGCCGGGCGACGGCCGTTCGCCGGCGCGGCGGCGACACGGCGCGCGGTGGCGGCGTTCGACGACGGCCCGGTGGCACGACCGCGGGCGGTGGGTGCCGCCGCGATCAGGTCCTCGGCGTCGTCCGACGGGCGCCAGATCACCAGCAACTTGCCGATGTGCTGAACCAGCGCGGCGTCGAGCCGGGAGCACAAGGTGTCGGCGATTTCGACACGTGCGTCGCGGTCGTCGCCGAACACACGGATCTTGATCAGTTGATGCGAGTGCAATGCGCGCTTGGCCTCCGCCACGACAGGCTCGGTCAGGCCGTCGGCGCCGATGATGACGACAGGTTTGAGCGCATGGGCCTGCGCGCGAAGATCGGCGCGCTGGGCGGGGGACAGATTGAAGGCGGGCATGGAAGACTTGTCGGACGGTAAGGCGCCGGAATGGCACAAAAGCAGCGTATTATCCCCTAAAAGAGGGACTTTCAAGAAAGTTTCATGGCGAAGAATAGATCCAATCAATCCTGGCTGCACGATCATATCAATGATCCGTATGTGAAAATGGCGCAGCGCGACGGCTATCGCGCCCGCGCCGCGTATAAACTCAAGGAAATCGACGAGCAGGACAAACTGATCCGCTCCGGCCAGATCGTGGTCGATCTGGGCGCTTCGCCCGGTAGCTGGAGCCAGTACGTGCGCAACCGCTTCGGCAGCACCGCACGCAAGCCGGGCGCCGACGCGCCGGCGGAGGGCCGCGAGATCGCCGAGCTGAACGGCACCATCATCGCGCTCGACATGCTGCCGATGGAGCCGATCTCCGGGGTGCAGTTCATCCAGGGCGACTTTCGCGAGGACGACGTGATGGCGGCGCTCGAAAAACTGCTGGGCGGCGCCAAAGTCGACCTTGTACTTTCGGATATGGCCCCCAACTTGTCGGGAGTGGCGTCCGCCGACGCGGCCCGGATCGAGCATGTCTGCGACCTGGCCCTCGAGTTCTCGCAAAATCATCTGAAGCCGGACGGAGCGCTGCTCGTGAAGTGCTTTCACGGCAGCGGCTACAGCCAGATCATCGAGAAATTCAAGCAACAGTTCAAGGTGGTCGCGCCGCGCAAACCCAAGGCATCGCGCGACAAGTCGTCGGAGACCTTCATCTTGGGAAAACGTCTTAAAACCGTCTAGCCCGACCGGCTGGCCAGCGCGCATCCGTAACCAATATCGGTATCGCGCCGGAGCGGGTGTCGGGAGTTGCCTCGTTTTCCTGTCTGTTCGCCGGACATCATGCGCTGAAAGTGTGGCTTGCATGACGCGGTTGTCTATGGCAGGGGATCACGGAGTGGATTAGAATGCGTCGAACAGCCTTGTCGTTCCATGGGGCCGGCGATATCAGTGAAGGAGTGGTGCCTTGAACAACAATATGTTTTCGAAAGCAGCAGTGTGGCTGGTGATCGCACTGGTGTTATTTACGGTGTTCAAGCAGTTCGATAAGCCGCGGGTCCAGGAAGGCGTGCCGTATTCGCAGTTCATGGACGACGCGAAGAACGGCAAGATCAAATCCGTGACCGTGCAGGGCCGTAACCTGAATGTCACGCCGGCGGACGGCAACAAGTACTCGATCGTGCAGCCGGGCGACATCTGGATGGTCGGCGACCTGATGAAGTACGGTGTCCAGGTCAGCGGCAAGCCGGAAGACGAACCGAATCTGCTGGTATCGATCCTGACCTACGTCGGGCCGTCGATCCTGCTGATGGTGTTCTGGTTCTACATGATGCGGCAGATGCAGGGCGGCGGGAAAGGCGGGGCGTTTTCCTTCGGCAAGTCGCGTGCGCGGCTGATCGACGAGAACAACAACGCGATCAATTTCACCGACGTTGCCGGCTGTGACGAAGCGAAGGAGGAAGTCAGCGAACTCGTCGACTTCCTGCGCGATCCGCAGAAGTTCCAGAAGCTGGGTGGCCGGATCCCGCGCGGCGTGCTGCTGGTCGGTCCGCCAGGAACCGGCAAGACGCTGCTGGCGCGGGCGATCGCCGGCGAGGCGAAGGTGCCGTTCTTCAGCATCTCGGGCTCGGATTTTGTCGAAATGTTCGTCGGCGTGGGTGCGGCCCGGGTCCGCGACATGTTCGAGCAGGCGAAGAAGCACGCGCCCTGCATCGTGTTCATCGATGAAATCGACGCGGTCGGTCGGCATCGCGGCGCCGGCATGGGTGGCGGCAACGACGAACGCGAGCAGACGTTGAATCAGATGCTCGTCGAAATGGACGGCTTCGAAGCGAACTCGGGCGTGATCGTGATCGCCGCGACGAACCGTTCGGACGTGCTGGACAAGGCGCTGCTGCGTCCGGGCCGTTTCGATCGTCAGGTCTACGTCGGTCTGCCGGACATCCGCGGCCGCGAGCAGATCCTGAAGGTGCATCTGCGCAAGGTGCCGATTTCGGGCGACGTGGACGCCGCCGTGATCGCACGCGGTACGCCGGGGTTCTCGGGTGCGGATCTGGCCAATCTGGTCAACGAATCGGCACTGTTCGCGGCACGCCGTGGCAAGCGCATCGTCGAGATGCAGGATTTCGAGGATGCGAAGGACAAGATCTTCATGGGTCCGGAGCGTCGTTCCGCGGTGATGCGCGAGGAAGAGCGCCGCAACACGGCCTATCATGAGTCGGGCCATGCCGTGGTCGCCAAGCTGTTGCCGATGGCGGACCCGGTGCACAAGGTATCGATCATGCCGCGCGGCTGGGCGCTGGGGATCACGTGGCAATTGCCGGAACACGACCGCGTGAACCTGTACCGTGAGCGCATGTACGAGGAAATCGCCATCCTGTTCGGCGGGCGTGCGGCGGAAGACGTATTCATGAATTCGATGTCGACGGGTGCCTCGAACGACTTCGAACGCGCGACGAAGATGGCGCGTGACATGGTGACGCGCTACGGCATGTCGGACGTGCTGGGCACGATGGTGTATGTCGACACCGAGCAGGACGGCATGTTCGGCAAGATGTCGTCGAAGACGGTATCCGAGGCGACGCAGCAAAAGGTGGATGCGGAGATCCGCCGGATCCTCGACGAGCAGTATCTGCGTGCGCGCACGCTGCTCGACGAGAACCGGTCGAAGGTCGAGGTGATGGTGGGCGCCCTGCTCGAGTGGGAGACCATCGATGCCGACCAGATCGACGACATCATGGCCGGCAAGGATCCGCGGCCGCCGAAGAACCTGCCGCCGCCTTCCGGTGGCAGCCCGACCGGCGGCAACGGCGGTTCGGACGTGAAGACACCCAGCAGCATCACTGCACCGGCCTGACGGGTAGTGATTTCCAGCGGGCCGATGCGAAAGCACCGGCCCGTTTTGCTTGTGAATCTCCGCATGCGTCGGACCGTCAAGCTGCGCTACCATTCGCGTACCTGCTTTCCCCCTCTTTTCGCTCTTTTCCCTATGCAAGACACTCACGGCACGCTGCGTTGCGGCCGCTTCACTTTCTCTTTGTCGCGCCCGCTGGTCATGGCGATCCTCAACGTCACGCCGGATTCGTTTTCCGACGGCGGCCAGTTCCATTCCCGCGACGCAGCGCTGCGGCACGCGGAGCGCCTGATCGCCGACGGTGCGGACATTCTCGACATCGGGGGCGAGTCGACCCGTCCGGGTGCGCCGCCCCTGTCGCTGGGCGAGGAACTGGACCGGGTGATGCCGCTGGTCGAAGCCCTGCATGACTGCGGCGTGGCCGTCTCGGTGGACACCTACAAACCCGATGTCATGCGCGCGGTACTGGACGCGGGCGCCGACATGATCAACGACATCCGCGGATTCACGGAGGATGACGCGCTCGAGGCTGTTTCGCGCAGTGAGTGCGCGGTCTGCGCGATGCATATGCGCGGCGACCCGCGAACGATGCAGGATGCCCCGGTGTACGACGACGTGGTGGCGGAAGTGCGCGAATTCCTCGACCGACGCGTGATCGCGCTGGAGTCGGCCGGCGTGGCGCGCGAGCGCATCGTCGTCGACCCCGGCTTCGGTTTCGGCAAGAACGTCGCGCACAACTATCGGCTGTTGCGCGATTTGCCGATGACCTCGCCGGGCGGTTTGCCGATCCTGGTGGGCATGTCGCGTAAATCGATGCTGGCCGCGGTATTGGGTGATCCGCTGGCGTCGGCTTCCCAGACTGCCGCACAGACTCCCTCCCAGACGGCTTCACAGACGACGTCCCGGACCATGCCCTTGCCGCCGCCGGCCGCGCGGCTGCACGGCAGCATCGCCGCGGCGATCTGCGCCGCCGAGCGCGGGGCCGCGATCATCCGCGTGCACGACGTCGCGCCGACGGTGGAGGCGCTTGCCGTCTGGCGGGCGATCAATGCGTACCACGGCGACGCAAGCGACGTCTGATCCGGTCTACAATCCGGTTCCGGCCGGCACGTCCGCACGCGGGCCTTCCGCGCTGCCGCGCCGTCGATCGACACCCGAACCGTTGCACGAGCAGGAGAACGCATGGAGCGTCAATACTTTGGTACCGACGGCATTCGCGGCCGCGTCGGCGAAGCACCGATTACCCCGGACTTCGTACTGAAACTGGGCTATGCCGCCGGGCAGGTGCTGGTGGGTTCGGCGAATCGCGCCGCGCAGGGGCGCCCCACGGTATTGATCGGCAAGGACACGCGGGTGTCCGGCTATATGCTCGAAGCGGCGCTGGAAGCCGGGTTTTCCTCCGCCGGCGTCGACGTGATGCTGGCCGGGCCGATGCCGACGCCGGCTATCGCCTATTTGACGCGGGCGCTGCGTCTGGCCGCCGGGGTCGTGATCAGCGCCTCGCACAATCCGTATTACGACAACGGCATCAAGTTCTTCTCCGCCGACGGCAACAAGCTGCCGGACGAGGTGGAAGGGCAGATCGAGGCGCAATTGCTGCTGCCGCAGGTCTGCGCGCCTTCCGAAAAACTCGGCAAGGCGCGCCGACTCGGCGACGCCGCCGGCCGTTATATCGAATTTTGCAAGAGCACCTTTCCGGCGGCCTACGACCTGAAGGGCATGCGCCTGGTGGTCGACTGCGCGCATGGCGCCGCCTACGACATCGCGCCGCATGTGTTTCATGAACTGGGCGCCGAAGTGATTCCGCTGGGCATCCAGCCCAACGGCTTCAACATCAACGACGGCGTGGGCGCGACCGCACCCGACGCGCTGGTGCGCGCGGTGCTCGAACACCGTGCGGATCTCGGCATCGCCCTCGACGGCGATGCGGACCGCCTGCTGGTGGTGGACGCGAGCGGGCGACTGTTCAACGGCGACGAACTGCTCTACGTGCTGGCGCAGGACCGGATCGCGACCGACGGCCGGATCGCGGGCGCGGTCGGCACGCTGATGACCAACCTCGCGGTCGAGCAGGCGCTCGGGCGGCTGGGGGTGGAATTCGTCCGGGCGCCGGTGGGCGACCGCTATGTGCTGGAGAAACTGCGCGAACGCGGCTGGCAATTGGGCGCCGAAGGGTCGGGACACATCCTGTCCCTCGACCGTCATACGACCGGCGACGGCATCGTGTCGTCGCTGCTGGTGCTCGCCGCGCTGCGTCGCAGCGGCCGCTCGCTCGCGCAGATGCTGTCCGGCGTGACCCTGTTTCCGCAACGCCTGATCAATGTGCGCATCGCCGCCGGCGCGGACTGGCAGAGCGATCCGACGATCGCCGACGCGGTCGCCGCGGCGCGCGCCAGCCTGGGCGACGCCGGCCGGGTGCTGATCCGCGCGTCCGGCACCGAGCCGGTGCTGCGCGTGATGGTGGAAGCGGAAGACGGCGCGGCGGCCTCGCGCCACGCGGAGGCGATCGCCGCGAGCGTGCGCAGCGCGATCGCCTGACGGCGCAGGTGCGGGGCATTGATGACTGTCACATGAATGTCATGTTCGTGTTCTAAGCTGTGCGCTGTCCCGTCTTCCTCTCGCGGGCCTTTCGCATTCACACTGGAGCATGCATGAACTCGATGAGCCGCAGGACGATCAGCGCGATCGCCGGCCTGATCACCTCCATCGTCGCCACCGCAGGCCACGCCGCCGATATCACGGGCGCCGGCAGCACCTTCGCCGCGCCGATCTACGCGAAATGGGCGGACGAGTATCAAAAGGCCAGCGGCAGCAAGGTGAACTATCAGGGCATCGGTTCATCGGGGGGCATCAAGCAGATCAATGCGAAGACGGTGGATTTCGCCGGCTCCGACGTGCCGATGAAAGACGAGGAACTGGCCAAGACGGGTCTGATCCAGTTCCCGACGGTGGTGGGCGGCATCGTGCCGGTCATCAATGTGCCGGGCGTGAAGCCGGGCGCGCTGGTGCTCAGCGGCGCGGTGCTGGGCGACATCTACCTGGGCAAGATCAAGAAGTGGAACGACCCGGCGCTGGTCGCGCTGAACCCGAAACTCACCCTGCCGGACAGCTTCATCGCGGTGGTGCGCCGCGCCGACGGCTCCGGCACGTCGTTCGTCTTCACGAACTATCTCTCGAAGGTCAACGCCGAGTGGAAGGCGAAGGTGGGCGAGGGCGCGACGGTCAGCTGGCCGACCGGCACCGGCGGCAAGGGCAACGACGGCGTCGCGGCGTTCGTGCAGCGGCTGCCTGGCGCGATCGGCTATGTCGAATCGGCCTATGCCACGCAGAACAAGATGGTCTATGCCGACATGAAGAACGAAGCCGGCACGGTGGTGGCGCCGAACGCGGACAGCTTCAAGGCGGCATCGGCCAGCGCCGACTGGGCGAAGACCTTCTACCAGGTGCTGACGAACGAGCCCGGCAGGAACGCCTGGCCGATCGTCGCGGCCACCTATGTGATGCTGCATGCTTCGCAGGACAAGCCGCAGCAGGGCGCGGCGGTGCTGAAGTTCTTCGACTGGTCGTTCAGGAACGGCCAGTCGGCGGCACAGCAGCTCGATTACGTGCCGTTGCCGGAATCCGTGCTCGCGCAGGTGCGCGCGGCATGGAAGAATGTGAAGGACGGCGCGGGCAAGTCCGTCCAGTAATGCCGGGTACGTCACGCTCTTCATCGCTGTCCGCATCAGGCGGGCGCGGCGCCACGGGGCGCCTTGCCCGCCGTCAAGGGTGACCATGTCAAACCTTCCAGCCGGTGCATCCGGGTCCCGGCCCACGCCCGGGCCCACCGCCGCGCCGCGCGCGCCCGGACGTCTCGGCGATGTCGTCTTCGGCCTGCTCGCCCGTTTCAGCGCGCTGCTTACGCTGGTGTTGCTGGGCGGCATCATCGTGGCCCTCGTCATCGAATCCTGGCCGACGCTGCACGCGTTCGGCTGGCATTTCCTGGTCACCAGCGAATGGGATCCGCCAGGTCTCAAATTCGGCGCGCTGGTGCCCATCTATGGCACGATCGTCACCTCCGTGATCGCGATGCTCATCGCCGTGCCGGTGAGCTTCGGCATCGCGCTCTTCCTTACCGAGCTGTCGCCCGTCTGGCTGCGCCGCCCGCTGGGCATCGCCATCGAACTGCTGGCCGCGATTCCGTCGATCGTCTACGGCATGTGGGGCCTGCTGGTGTTCTCGCCGCTCTTCGCCACCTGGTTCGAAGCCCCGTTGCAGGCAGCGCTGGGCCCCTTGCCGGTGATCGGGCCGCTGTTCCAGGGCGCGCCGATCGGCATCGGTCTGTTGTGCGCCGGCGTGATCCTCGCGATCATGATCATTCCCTATATCGCCGCGGTGATGCGCGACGTGTTCGAGGTCACGCCGGTGCTGTTGAAGGAGTCCGCCTACGGCATCGGCTGCACGACCTGGGAAGTGATGTGGCGGGTCGTCCTGCCTTATACGAAGACCGGCGTGATCGGCGGCGTGATGCTGGGCCTGGGCCGCGCGCTCGGCGAAACGATGGCGGTCACCTTCGTCATCGGCAATACCAATCTGCTGTCCGGCGTTTCGCTGTTCGCGCCGGGCAACAGCATCACGTCGGCGCTCGCCAACGAGTTCGCCGAGGCGGACCCGGGGTTGCATACGTCCGCGTTGATGGAGCTGGGCCTGATTCTCTTCGTCATCACGTTCATCGTGCTGGCGCTGTCCAAACTGATGCTGTTGCGCCTGAAGCGCGCCGAGGGCCGCACATGAACACGACGTGCCACGGCATCGTCCGGGATGCGCCGCGATGAGCCATCCATCGATGCGTCTCGGGCAAACGCGCGAACCGGACCGCGCGGCGGCCCTCAAACTGCGCATGCAGGCGCGGCGGCGGCGCACCAACGCCCTGGCCCTCGCACTGTCGCTCGCGGCGATGGCGTTCGGGCTGGTCTGGCTGCTGTGGATCCTCTACACCACCGTGCGGCTCGGCGTCGGCGGCCTGTCCTGGCATTTGTTCACCGCATCGACGCCGGCGCCGAACACCGCCGGCGGGGGGCTGGCCAATGCGATCGTCGGCAGTCTCGTGATGGTCGGCATGGCCACCGCGGTGGGTACGCCGCTGGGCGTGCTGGCCGGCGTATTCCTCGCCGAATACGGTCGCGGCAGCGTGCTGGCGACCATCACGCGCTTTCTGAACGACGTGCTGCTGTCGGCGCCGTCGATCGTCATCGGCCTCTTCGTCTACGCGGTGGTGGTGGCCACCACCGGGCGTTTCAGCGCGGCCGCCGGGGCGCTCTCGCTGGCCCTGCTGCAGATTCCGATCGTGATCCGCACCACCGAGAACATGCTGAATCTCGTGCCGATCGCACTGCGCGAGGCGTCGTTTGCGCTGGGCGTGCCCAAATGGAAGATGATCGCCTCGATCACGCTGAAGGGATCGATCGGCGGCATCGTCACCGGCGTGCTGCTGGGCATTGCGCGGATCGCGGGCGAGACCGCGCCGCTATTGTTCACGGCCCTGTCGAACCAGTTCTTCAGCCTCGACCTCGGGCAGCCGATGGCCAGCCTGCCGGTGACGATCTTCAAGTTCGCCATGAGCCCGTTCGCCGACTGGCAAAGCCTGGCCTGGGCGGGCGTGTTCCTGATCACGCTCGGCGTGCTGGTGCTCAACATCCTCGCACGCGTCATCGTGCGCAAGAAATAGGAAGATCGACGACCATGGACCGTTCCCCCGTCACCCTGCAGCCGCCGCACCGCGCCGAATCGCGCGATCAGCGCGATGCGCCGGCCGCGCCCGGCCGCGCGAAGATCCAGGTGCGCGACCTGAACTTCCATTACGGTGCGTTCCACGCGCTCAAGCACGTCGGTCTCGATATCCCGGAAAACAAGGTCACCGCGTTCATCGGTCCCTCGGGCTGCGGCAAGTCGACCCTGCTGCGCACCTTCAACCGGATGTACGCGCTCTATCCCGAGCAGCGCGCCACCGGCGAGATCCTGATGGACGGCGAGAATCTGCTGACGTCGACGCAGGATATTTCGCTGCTGCGCGCGCGCGTGGGCATGGTGTTCCAGAAGCCGACGCCGTTTCCGATGTCGATCTACGAGAACATCGCTTTCGGCGTGCGCATGTTCGAGAAGCTGAGCCGCGGCGAGATGGACGATCGCGTCGAATGGGCGCTCACCAAGGCCGCGCTCTGGAACGAGGTCAAGGACAAGCTGCAGCAAAGCGGCTATGGCCTCTCGGGCGGGCAGCAGCAGCGGCTGTGCATCGCGCGCGGTATCGCGGTGCGCCCGGAGGTGCTGCTGCTCGACGAGCCGTGCTCGGCGCTCGACCCGATCTCGACCGGCCGCATCGAGGAGCTGATCGCGGAATTGAAACACGATTACACCGTCGTGATCGTGACCCACAATATGCAGCAGGCTGCCCGCTGTTCCGATTACACCGCCTATATGTACCTGGGCGAATTGATCGAATTCGGCGATACGCAACGCATCTTCGTCAAGCCAGCGCGGCGCGAGACAGAGGATTACATCACTGGCCGATTCGGCTGACCGGACAAGAGGCGCACATGTCGGAAAAACATCTTTCAAGTCAGTTCGACACCGACCTGAACCTGCTGTGTTCGCGGGTGCTGGAAATGGGCGGCCTGGTGGAGTCGCAGATCGTCAACGCGATGGACGCGCTGAACCATTTCAACGAAGACGTGATCCGCCAGGTGATCGCCGTCGAGCGCCGCGTCAACGAGATGGAAGTGGAGATCGACGAGGACTGTAACAACGTCATCGCCCGGCGCCAGCCCGCGGCGCGGGATCTGCGTCTGCTGATGGCCATCTCCAAGGCGATCACCAATCTCGAACGCGCCGGCGACGAAGCGCAGAAGATCGCCAAGCGCACGCAGCGCATCATGAACGACGGCGCCGGTCGCGCGATCAACACCGCCGAGATCCGCGTGTCGGGCGAGCTCGCGGCGTCGATCCTGCACAACGCGCTGGACGCGTTCGCCCGGCTGGATATTGCCGCGGCGCTGCAGATCGTGCGCGACGACCGCGCGATCGACGACGAGTTCAACGCCTTCGTGCGCAAGCTCGCCACCTACATGATGGAGGATCCGCGCACGATTTCGGTCGGGCTCGATTATCTCTTCATCGCCAAGGCGATCGAACGCATCGGCGACCATGCGAAAAATATCGCCGAGCTGATCATCTACATCGTCAAGGGCACCGACGTGCGTCACATGCCCCGCGAGACGATGGAGCGCGAGGCGCTGAGCTGACAACCCTTTCGACCGGGAGCCGCGACGATGCGCGCCAGTATTCTTGTGGTGGAAGACGAACCGTCGATCTCCGAACTGATCGCGGTCAACCTGAAACATGCCGGCCACGATGCGATCCGGGCCTATGATGCCGAGCAGGCGCAGCGCCTGATCGGCGAGGTGCTGCCCGATCTGATCCTGCTCGACTGGATGCTGCCCGGGAAATCCGGCATGGCCTTCGCGAAGGAGCTGCGCGCGAACGAACGCACGCGCGATATCCCGCTGATCATGCTGACCGCGCGCGGCGAGGAAAGCGACAAGGTCGCGGCGCTCGAGACCGGCGCCGACGATTACGTCACGAAGCCCTTTTCGCCGAAAGAGCTGATGGCGCGGATCAAGGCCGTCCTGCGCCGGCGCGCGCCGCAGCTCACCGAGGACGCCGTCGCGATCAACGGCCTGCTGCTCGACCCGGCCACGCACCGCGTGCGCACCGAGGGAGCCGACGAGGTCCGCCTGGAACTGGGTCCGACCGAATTCCGTCTGCTGCACTTTCTGATGACGCACCCCGAGCGCGTGCACAGCCGCACGCAGCTGCTGGACCGGGTCTGGGGCGATCATGTGTTCGTCGAGGAACGCACCGTCGACGTGCACATCAAGCGCCTGCGCGCGGCGCTGAAGCCGGCCGGCCATGACCTGATGATCGAAACCGTGCGCGGCAGCGGCTACCGGCTGGCCAGAACGCCGACTGCCGCCGCGGCATGACGGCTGCGTCATGAACGCCATCTGGATACGTTCGCTCATCTCGCTCGTGATGCTGGCGGTCCTGTCCGTGCTGATCGGCACGCTGTATCGCCGCGATGTGGGGCTGGCGACCGCGGTGGCCGGCCTGCTGGTTCACTGGCTGCTGACCACCTACCACACGCAGCGTCTGTGGCGTGTGCTCGATGCCCCCATGTACGGCGATGTGCCGAGCGCGGCCGGCATCTGGGGCGAGATCTATTACCGCCTCTACCGGCTCGCGAAACGCTGGCACGCCCAGGTGCGCGACGTCGAAGTGCAGCACGAGCGCTTCATCGACGCGATCCAGGTCTCGCCGAACGGCATCATCATGCTCGACGACGAGCACCGTATCGTCTGGTGCAACGCCAACGCCGAGCGCCAGTTCGGCCTCGACGCCAAGCGCGATCTGGGACAGCACATCACCCATCTGATCCGGCATCCGGCCTTCATCCGCTATCTCGGGTCGTCGCGCGAAGGCACCGATCTGCGCATGAGCGGCATGGGTCGAAAATTCCACAAGGTGCTGTCGGTGCAGGTGTTTCCGTACGGCGACAGCCGCAAGATGGTGATCTCGAACGACGTCACCAAGCTCGAACGAACCGATGCGATGCGACGCGATTTCGTCGCGAACGTTTCGCACGAGCTGAAGACGCCGCTGACCGTGCTGGCCGGCTTCCTGGAAACGGTGCGGGAACTGCCGCTCGCCGACGAAGAACGCATGCGCTACCTGGGGCTGATGGATCAGCAGTCGAAACGGATGGAGCACATCGTCAGCGATCTGCTGGTGCTCGCGCACATCGAGGCCGACCCCAAGGCGCCGGGCGATGCCCCGGTCGACATCGCCCGGCTGATGCGGCATCTGCGCGACGAGGCGCTGGGCCTGTCGGCCGAGCGGCACGCCATTTCCTTCACGATCGAAGCCGGGCTGAGCGTCACCGGCGCGGAGGGCGAACTCGCCAGCGCCTTCGGCAACCTCCTGACCAATGCGGTGCGCTATACGCCCGTGGGGGGCGAGATCCACGTCCGCTGGTGGACGGAGGAGGGCGGCGCGGTGTTTTCCGTCAGCGACGACGGCATCGGCATTCCGGTCGAACACATTCCGCGGCTGACCGAGCGTTTCTACCGGGTGGACCGCAGCCGCTCGCGGGACACGGGCGGGACCGGCCTCGGTCTCGCGATCGTCAAGCATGTGCTGCAGCGGCATGAAGCGCGCCTGAGCATTCGGAGCCAGGTGGACCGGGGCAGCACCTTCACGATCCATTTCCCGCCGCACCGCAGCGTGCCGGCACGGGCCGTCGACGCGCACGCATCGGCGGCCTGAACGCCTGCGGAACGCCTACAGGCAGAACTTCTGCAGCAGACCCATCTGCGCATTGCGCGAAGTCTTGCCGGGCCGCCGGCGCCGGTATTCGCCGTCGCTGTGCATGACCCAGGCGGTCTGGTTGTCGCCCAGGTAGGTCGACAGACCTTCGGCAATGACGCGCCGTTTGAGGCGGCGGTCGAGGATCGGGAAGGCCACTTCCACACGGCGGAAGAAATTCCGGTCCATCCAGTCCGCGCTCGACAGATAGACGTCTTCGGCGCCGTTCGCGTGGAAATAGAAGATCCGGTGATGCTCGAGGAAGCGGCCGATGATCGAGCGCACCGTGATGTTTTCCGACAGCCCTTCGACGCCCGGCTTCAACGAGCAGACGCCGCGCACGATCAGATCGATCTTCACACCGGCGCTCGACGCCTCGTACAGCGCGGCGATGACGCTGGGTTCGAGCAGTGCGTTCATCTTGGCGACGATACGCGCCTTGCGTCCCGCACGCGCGTGGTCCGCCTCGCGGGCGATCGCCGCGATCAGCTTCGCGTGCAGCGTGAACGGCGACTGCCAGAGATAATTCAGCGACAGCTCGCCGTTGATCCCGGTCAGTTGCTGGAAGACGTGGTGCACGTCCTCGCAGATGCCGGTGTGGCTGGTCATCAGGCCGAAATCGCTGTACAGGCGGGCGGTTTTCGCATGATAGTTGCCGGTGCCGAGGTGCACGTAGCGGCGCAGCGTGGCCTGTCCCGCATGCGTGGCGCGCCGCACGATCAGCATCATCTTCGCGTGACACTTGTGGCCCACCACGCCATAGACCACGTGCGCACCGGCGGATTCCAGCCGCTCGGCCCAGTTGATATTGGTTTCCTCGTCGAAACGCGCCAGCAGCTCGACGACGACCGTGACCGCCTTGCCGTTGCGCACCGCCAGCATCAGCGCGTCCATCAGCGCGGAATCGCTGCCGGTGCGGTAGATCGTCTGCTTGATGGCCACCACGTGGGGATCCTTGGCGGCTTGGAGCAGCAGTTCCAGCACCGGCTGAAAGCTCTCGTACGGATGATGCAGCAGGATGTCGCCGTGGTCGATCGCATCGAACATGGTGGCGGTGGGCGGCGCGAGTTGCGGCACCGCCGGCAGGTGCGGCACGAACTTCAGGTCCGGACGGTCGACCATATCGGGCAGGGACATCAGGCGCACCAGGTTGACCGAGCCGTCGACGCGGTAGCAATCACGCTCCGTCAGGCCCGATTCCTCGCGCAGGCGGCGCATCAGGTCCACCGGCGTTTCGGCCGATACCTCGAGCCGCACCGGGCTGCCGAAATGTCGCGCCGGCAGTTCGCCGCGCAGCGCCATGCGCAGGTCCGTGATCTCGTCGTCGTCGACGAACAGTTCGCTGTTGCGGGTGACGCGGAACTGATTGCAGCTGATCAGGTGCAGACCCGGGAACAGTTCGCCGACGAAGCGCTGCATGAAGGCGCTGAGCAGAACGAAGCCGTACGGATAGCCCGACAGTTCCGCCGGCATGCGCACGAGGCGCGGCAGCACCCGCGGCGCCTGGACGATGCCGAGCACCGCGTCCCGGCCGAACGCGTCCTTGCCGGAAAGCTCCACCGCGAAATTCAGGCTCTTGTTCAGTACCCGGGGAAACGGATGCGCCGGATCCAGGCCGATCGGCGTGAGGACCGGCAGCAGCTGCGTGTTGAAGTACTGGTGCGCCCAGGCCAGTTGTTCGGCGTTCCATGATTCCGCGTTATGGAACACCACGCCCTCGTGTTCGAGCGCCGGCAGCACCGTCTCGTGCAGCATCGCGTACTGCCGCTGCACCAGGCGATGGGCACGTTCTGCGATCACCGTATAGGCCTGCTGCATCGACATGCCGTCGGGCGTCAGCAAGCCGGGCGTGTCCCGCATCTCCTCCTGCAGCCCGGCGATGCGGACTTCGAAGAATTCGTCGAGGTTGCTGCTGGTGATGCAGATGAAGCGCAGCCGTTCGAGCAGCGGCATCGCCGGGTCCGCCGCCTGTGCCAGCACGCGTTCGTTGAACGCGAGGATGCCCAGTTCGCGATTGAGCAGCGGATGCCGCACGGGTCCGCGGCGCACGCGCACGCCGGTCGCCAGCACCGCCGGGCGCAGCGTGGCCGCGGAATCGTCGTAAGGGGGAATCGATGGGTCGTTGGGTGCCATAAATGGTTTATTCGATGCGACGCGGTGATTGGCGATGGACCCTGTCCATCATCACACAATATAGTGACGTGTTCGTGACGGCCGGCACCATGGGTACGACCCGCAAAACCGGGGCGCGCCGGCAGATGAGCAGGGGCGCTTTTAACATGGGACAATCCGGACGGGCGACGGCGCGGTCTCCGATCGCCGTCCACGGGTCAAAGCAAGCAGACGGGAAGCAAAAACCATGGTGGAAACTCCAAAATTACTCGCGGCGGTAGACCTCGGATCGAACAGCTTCCGGCTGATCGTCGGGCGGGTCGAGGAAACCGCGGCGGGGCACCACATCCAGCAGATCGACGCGATGCGCGATCCGGTGCGCCTGGGCGCCGGGCTGGGCGAGGACAAGCATCTCGACGAGGCCGCGCAACTGCGGGGGCTGGCCGCGCTAGAGCGCTTCGGTGAACGGCTGCGGGACTTCCACCCCGACCGCGTGCGTGCGGTCGCCACCAATACCCTACGGGTAGCAAGGAACGCGCCGGAGTTCCTCGAGCGCGCGCACCGCGCCCTCGGTTTCCCGGTCGAGGTGATCGCCGGGCGGGAGGAGGCGCGCCTCATCTACGCGGGCGCCGCGCATACCGTGCCGCCGATCGACGGCCGGCGGCTGGTGGTGGACATCGGCGGCGGCTCGACCGAGTTCATCATCGGCGCCGGCTATCAGCCCTTGCTGCTCGAGAGCCTGTACATCGGCTGCGTCAGTCACAGCCTGCGTTTCTTTCCCGAAGGCGCGATCACCGAGCAGGGCATGCGGCAGGCGGTGCTGGCCGCGCGCCGCAGCATCGAGATCATCGCCGGCCAATACCGTGAACTGGGCTGGGAGCAGTCGATCGGCTCCTCGGGCACCGCGCGTGCGCTTGCCGAACTGATCGAGGACAACGGCTTCAATGACCCCGATGTGGCGCACGGCATCACGCGCAGCGGCCTGGACAAGCTGCGCCGCGCGCTGGTGAAGGCCGGCAGCGCTCAGGCTTCCAAACTCGTCGGGCTCAAGCCCGACCGGATTCCGGTGCTGCCGGGTGGTCTGTCGATCATGATCGGCGTGTTCGACGAACTCGGCATCGATTATGCCGACATCACCGACGGCGCATTGCGTCTCGGCGTCCTGTACGACCTGATGGGGCGCTCGTCGCGGCAGGACATGCGCGCGGTGACCGTCGAGGGTTTCATGCAGCGCTATTCGGTGGAGCGCAAGCAGGCCGAGCGTATCGGCGCGCTGGCCGTCAGCCTGTACCGGCAACTCGACGCACGCGACGATGCAGCGCGCGAGGAGGGCGGCATGTTCCTCGCATGGGCGGCGGCGCTGCACGAAATCGGCCTGTCGATCGGCCATAGCGGCTATCACAAGCACTCGGCCTACATCGCCAGCAATGCCGACATGCCGGGTTTCTCGAAAACCGATCAGAGCCGTCTGGCCGCCTTGCTGATCGGCCATGTCGGCAAGCTCGGCAAATTCACGCATGCCGCGCACGTCGACTGGTCCTGGCTGTTCTGCCTGCGCACCGCCGTCCTGCTCTGCCGGCGGCGCGCCGACGTCGCGTTGCCGGACATCGCGGTGCGCGAAAGCCGGCACGGCTATGAGGTGACGCTGCCGCGTTCCTGGGCCGAAGCGAACCCGCTGACCGACTACAGCCTCGCGCAGGAAGCCAACGAATGGTCGCGCGTCGGCCGGGGTTACCGGATCGCGTACGCCGATCGCTGATCCGGTGGTGATTCGGTCTGACGCGACCCGGTCTGACGCGACCCGGTCGATCGCGACCCGGTCGATCGCGACCCGGTCGATCGCGACCCGGTCGATCGCGACCCGGTCGATCGCGACCCGGTTGGATCCTTGACGCGTCTGGCGATTCCGCCAATTGCGCGCCACGCACCGCCGGTTCCGATATCCGGCCGCCTCCGGTCGGGCACTTGCTTAGAGTAACGTTGTTCGCGGCGGGCAGCGCGCCGGTTTCGACGGCGCGACGCCCGCCATGTCCCAACCGATCCGAGGAAGCGCCATGGTCCAACTCTCCGGGGATAACCCCATCCGTTCGCTGTCGTGGGGCGCCGTTTTCGCGGGCGTCTTTGTCGCCGTTCCCACCTATCTCGCCCTCAGTCTGCTCGGCACCGCGCTGGGCGCGGCCGCCTTCGATCCCCTGCATTCGGTCAATCCCTTCAGCGGGATGGGCACGGGCGCCGCGCTTTGGCTCGCGTTCTCCATTCTGCTGGCGATCACCCTCGGTGCCTTCGTCGCGGGTCGCACCGCGCCGGACCATCCCGGCCTGCACGGGCTGCTGTCCTGGTCGGTGGCGACGTTGATGGGCATCACCTTGTTGATCTCGCTCGCCTCGACGATCGTCGGCGCGTCGGCCAGCGTCATCGGCAAGGGCGTGTCCGTTGCCGGTCAGGGTCTCGCCGCGGTGGCGCCGGCGACGGCGTCCGCCCTGCAGGCCGGCGCCAAACAGGCCGGCATCGATCTGCATCCCGATCACCTCAAGCATGAACTCGAGAAACTGCTCCGTCAGTCGGGCAAGGCGGAACTCGACCCGAAGCACCTCGACGCGGTGGCGCACGATGCGCTGAGCGACGCGGCGGCGAGCGCGGACCATAGCGCGGCGCAACCGCAGGCGGCCGGCGAAGACGCGAGCGACTGGCTGGAGCGCGTGAAGGCGGCAGCGCAGCCGATGCTCGACGCCGCGGACCGCGACGCGCTGGTGAACATCATTGTCGGACGCACCGGCCATTCCCGCGCCGAGGCCGAGAAGATCGCCGATAACTACGCGACGACATATGCCGAAACGCGTGTGAAGGCCGGGCAGGCGATACAGTCGATGGAAGACAGCGCGCGTCAGGGTGCCGACGTGGCGGCGAGCGTGGTATCGAAAGGCTCGTGGATGGCGCTGCTGGTGTTGATGCTGGGCGCGATGGTCGGCTTCTTCGGCGGCCGGTTGGGGCGGCGCATGGCTGCCAGGACGATCGCCGGCACCGGCATGCTGTAAGCGTCGGAGGCGCAGCGCGGGGCGCTGCCGGTTCGTGGCGGTGCCGCATGCTGGCACCGTGCGGGAACGTCTCGCGTCAGGCGGCGGCCGATTTACCGGATCGGCCGCCGCGTTCCGTTGGCACGATGTGCAATACTGGGTGCGATGTTTCTCGCATGAAGCAGCGCCGGCCACGTTGTAACGCTTTCTTGTATTTTTGCCATGATGGGAAACGGCCATGGTTCATCAAGGTGCCGGAGCAGTAATGGCATGCCGGTCGTTGTAGGTATTTCAATCGCGCGGACAAGTTGAAAAAGCTTTTTCCATCGAGAAAATCTGCATACAAAGCCTGGACTCCCAAAATTGTTCAAGGTCTGCTATTGCTTGACTGGTCAAATCTCGTCGCGGCCGCGTTGTGCTCCCTCGCGCGCGCTTTTCCGCTGCCGCCGCTTCTTTGGCAGACAGGCCGGTAGATTCTCCGGCGCATAAAGCAAATCCATCGAGATCGATCACGCGGCCGACACCACCATATTTATGCGCGTAAAGGAAGGCTAGAGCGTGTTATGCACTTTGCATAATCGGAATGGCGTGGGCAAGCATAAGTATGGCGAAGACAACGAAATGCAGACCTGCCAAGGTTTCTGGCAGTCGCTCATAATCGCGGGCTAGCCGACGAAATCGATTGGCCCACCCGAAGCTGTGCTCGACCACCCAACGTCGGGGCAGCAATACAAAGCCTTTGCGCGCTTCGGGTAACTCGATGATCTGCAAGTCTATGCCCTCATCGCTGGCCGCCTGAGCCGGCTCCGCGCCCGTGTAGCCTTGGTCCGCGTGGGCCAGCCGAACGGTTTGACCACTGACCTGTTGAACTTGACGAGACAGTTTCTGGACTTGCAAGCGCTCTTGCTCGTTGGCTGGCGTGACATGCACAGCCAATAAATGCCCAAGTGTATCAACGGCCATATGGACCTTGCTGCCCCGTTTGCGTTTGGTACCCGTCGTAGCCGGCACACGGACCGCTCTTACAGGTCGATTGCAAGGTGCGGCCACCGACTGAGGTGTACGTGCGTCCGGATGCGGCAACGAATTCATCTGCCGCGACCGAAACAGGCTCCCTTAGCCGTAGAAATCGTTGTCAGCCATATCCTGTCGGGTAAGGCGCATCGGATTCGCGTTGGCATAGCGGTCGTGCTCCGCCGGCGTCACATGCCAGAAAGCGTCGTTCGGGGTATCGGCCTTGCTTTGCAGTTCTTGATACCACGCCATTCCCGCCAGGAAAGTCGGCACGACAGTATCGGAATTGAGCGAGGGTTTGGCCTGCTTCGCCTCCATATCCTTTCCTGCGAGCACGGCCATGTCCTTGGCATACGTTCTCAAAAACTCGGAGCGTGAAGCAGAGGGAATGCGGTGCAGATTTGCCTTGACCATGTAATGCCACGGCCTCTCGCCCATTTCGTTCGGCTGATACAGACGCTTGTGCTCGACCGCTTCCAAAAGATCGGGCAGCAATTTGGAATCCGTCTGCGCGCCGATCATGGCGTGGCCCACGTACTCATGGAAATAGCAATAGAGCGCCCGTCCCGCTCCGTCATTCGTCGTGACGTCTTGCGCGTAAGGCAGGGTGATCGCGGCTACCAACTTGTTATCGATGGAGATGTCCAAACCCGTCGTTCCTTCCGCCTCGGGCTCATATTCATGGAAATCGGGATCCATCGTAACCGAAACGTACATATCCGGCGGAAACCATGGCGCGCCGTGCTGCAGATTCTGCATGACAGGCTTCAGGGAATCGGGAACACCGTGAAACTCCAGGGGCGGCGTCACGACCATATCACTCTCCCTGAACGGCTGTCGATCGCCAAACCTATCTCGATCGATGTTCTCGTTGGTGATCGACGGTGATCGAGGGGCCGCAGGGGCATAAGACTGTGACGAAGCCGGCATGTGTCGAATGCTCGACCCCACGGGACGGCGAAGCGGAACATGGGCCGGGCCGGACGGTGAAGCGGACGCGTCATTGGCGCGCGCCGGCGACGACATATTGGCCTGACGGGATGGCAATCCTCCCAGCTCGGAAGGGACGGCGCCCAATCGCCGAGCGCCAGGCAAACGGGACGACCCAGGAGCGCCGGGGGATAAAGCGGGATTCGCGCTCGCGGGGTCCTCCGTTGGTTCCGGCTGGGAAAGCGTTCGCGTGTTCCAATTCGTCTGCATTGTATCGGTCGTCCAGTCAAAAATCGGGTCGCCTTGTTCCACGCCACATCGAGCGCGCGGAACACCAACCATGCTTTTATGCCGCCCACGTCGCGCAGGCGAACAGCAAGACGAAAACATTGTGCCGAAAAGGAACAAAACCGGTTTCATTGCACATTCCTCAAGACTGTTTTGTCCGAACCATCCCTGCATGGATCGATCCCATTCGTACAATCCGGCTCGGCATATCAGTCCTTCCCAAACGGCACACGTGCCACGGACAAGAACATAAAGAAAATCTTCATGGGAACGGGAATAAATCCTAATCCCTTAGCCCGCAGCAAGTTCGGCGTGGAGTGACGTATTGTCATGAACATGCGCGGCGTGCCGATGGCAATTGCTATTTTCAGCAGTACCGCCGGCATTGGCTCGGTAGGGTTCGATCGTTTGATCGATACAGTTTCTGCGGTGCCTAGCCTGGACGGCCGGCCAAAGAAACAATTGACTAATAGCGTACGGAAAAAACTGCGACTGTGAGCACTGCCGCAAATGTCTCGAACAGCAAGGCATTACGGCACGCATCGCTTGCAGAAGCATTGGAAGCGAAGAGAGCCTCGGCCCCCATCGCTGGATTTTCAAGATTGCAGCTCTGTACTTTTGGTGGGGTGTCGGCGTGCGTTGGGTCGAGTGGCACCGCAACTATTAGAACATCGTACGAGCAGGCGAGATGGGAGAAAGGCCATACGCCCAGACGCGGTAAGCGGGGCGCATCTTGGCAGCACCAAACTTGCGCAAGTTAGATTGAGATAACTGGCGCCAAGTTAGATGAAAGGCCTACCGCCAGACAGCGGCAAGCCTTTGATTTTCTTGGTCGGAGCGAAAGGATTCGAACCTTCGACCCTTTGGTCCCAAAGAAGATTTATTCTTCTTATACATCAAAGACTTGAGTAGCTTCCTCTAACTTTGCTAGCAAAATTCAACTGCGAAAAACACCTGTAGAACCGTAAGCGCCCGGCGATCCCATCTTGACGCCAACTTCAAGCCGCTGTGGGCGTCCAATTATGCGGCAGCAATTCATCGATATTGCGTGCGAGATGCGTAGGCAGCCGCGTGAGGACGTCTTTGAGGTAGACGTAGGGGTCATGCCCGTTGAGCTTGGCCGACTGGATCAGACTCATGATCGCCGCCGCCCGTTTGCCCGCGCGCAGGGACCCTGCAAATAGCCAGTTCTTGCGCCCGACGGCCACCGGACGGATTTGGTTTTCCGCCCAGTTATTGTCGATCGGCACCTCGGGGTCCTCNATCGACGGCCCGCTGTTCGAGGACTTGGGGTAGTGCCTTCGCGCTGTCGATTTCCTTGATCCAGCGCCGCAGCACGTTTGGATTCATGCCATGCGAAACCGCCACCGCTGAGCAGGAGACGCCGGGTTGCCGGCATTGCTCAATGAGTTCGGCTCTGAATGACGCACTGTATGTGCGGCGCGTGCGCCCCCTGGGCGCTTCTTCGGCAATAGTGTGCACGTGTCCGCTTCCTGATCGTGGACACGTATGCTCTTACGCCTTCGAGCGTGATGCCAGATGGGATCACTGGCCGCTTACGTAGAACCCGCGTCTCACGTTCGAAGTTAGATGGAAAATTACCACCGAGAATGACGACACGTTGTGAATTTCGTTGCGAATATTGCATTTAATGCGTCTGTTGCACGTGATACGCAGATGCGGCAAAATGATGATCGAAGGAGATTTTCATGACGATTTCATCACCTGAGCGCATCGTGCTGTCCGACGACGAAGCGACCCTGCTCGCACAGGCTAGCCGTCTCATGGGAGAAGCCCTGGATCGGCCTCATGCGCCGCGCGTCGCGCTGGTCAATGAAGACAACGACGGGGACATCTCACGTATCGAAGTACCTCCGACCACGTTGCGGGCGCTGTCCCGCATCCTTGCGATGATGGCGAAACAGCAAGTGTTCGTCATGGTGCCGGAACACACCGAACTGACAACAAAGCAAGCTGCCGAGATATTGGGCGTGTCTCGGCCTTATCTGATTTCCCGTCTCGAGGCAGGCGATTTGGATTATCGGAAGGTGGGCCGGCACCGCCGCATCAGAATGGACGATATCCAGCGCTTCAAACATGCGATGCAGGTCGCCCGCAAGAGCGCTCTGGATGAGTTGGTCGCGACCAGTGAGGACATCGGGGGGTATGACCTGTAATGGTGTCGTTCGACCGGCTCGCTGCTGTGCTGGATGCCTGCGTCCTGGTCCCGATGATCGTCAGGGACGTCCTGTTGACGCTGGCTGACCACGAATTTTTCAATCCTCGCTGGTCGCAAACGATTCACGATGAGTGGACACGTAATCTAAATGCGTATCGAATGGTTGCTGATGGTAACAGCGACGCCAGCGGCCAGATTGCAAAGATTCGTGCAACGATGGATTCAGCATTTCCGGACGCACTGGTGGTATGCGAACTGCCGGAATTGGCGAATCTAACCCCAGTCGATCCAAAGGATCGCCATGTCGTAATGACTGCGCTGGCCGCGAAAGCCGATGCGATCATCACGTTCAATACGAAGGATTTTGCCGCAGACCATGTGAGAACGCATTTCGGGATCGATATCATCCACCCGGATGATTTTGCTCTCGATTTGATCGATCTCAACGAGAAACGAGCCATTGCCGCTCTCAAGGAACTGCGAAAGCGAAAGTGTCGGCCTTCTTGGACCGTGGAAGACTTGGTGGAGCGTTTGCGGAAAAGCCGGATGCCGCAAATGGCGTTATGGCTTGAAGCGGGGGATGTCCGGCCGTTGCTCTAATTGATACAGCCAGAGCGACCCAACAGGTATCTAACCTAAGTTAGATGAAAGGCCTACCGCCAAACAGCGGTAAGCCTTTGAATTTCTTGGTCGGAGCGAAAGGATTCGAACCTTCGACCCTCTGGTCCCAAACCAGATGCGCTACCAGGCTGCGCTACGCTCCGAAGAAGCCGTGATTCTATGCAGCCAGCTTCCGGGAGTCAATCAACTTCGGTGCTTGCCGTCAATTAGTACGCATCGGTCGACGTGCTGCGCCGGCGCAGCCGTGTCCGGCAGGCGGCGGTGGCGCGTTACACTGCGATATAGGGCCGATCCGACGGTTGCTGCGGGGCACGCGCCTGCCGCATGCGCCGGGTCGACCGCAACCCGCCGGGAGATCCTTTCATGCAACTGATTTTATGGCGCCATGCGCAGGCGGAAGACAGTACGAACGCCTCCGGAGACCCGCGTCATCGAGACCTTGCCCGCGAACTGACCCTCACGGGCGAAAAGCAGGCGCGCCGCACCGCCGAATGGCTCAGACCGCGTCTGCCCGCCGGTAGCGTGGTGCTGGTCAGTCCCGCGATCCGCACGGTTCAGACCGCGCAGCAGTTGACCAGCGAATTCGAGCGGCTGGCCACGCTCGCCCCCGATACCGAACCGGCCGCAGTGCTGGAGGCGGTGGACTGGGCACGCGGCGGCGAACGCGTGGTGGTCGTGGTGGGACATCAGCCCACGCTAGGCCGGGTCGCCGGCCTGCTGTTGACCGGGCAGGACCAGGACATGTCGGTCCGCAAGAGCGCGGCCTGGTGGTTCCAGTCGGGATTCAACGATCGCGGCGGGCGCGCATCGCTACGGGCGGTGTTCGACGCGGCGCTCGGCTAGCGCCGCATCCCCGGATGCATGAGGATGTTCGGCCGTGGCGGCGAACGACGATTCGGTGTGCGGCGCCCATGCAGCCGGCCGGGGCGCCCTGTCCGCCCCCAGACTCACGCGCTGGTGCTCCGGCGGCCGCGGGCCGATCACGGTCCGATCCCGGCCGGCATGCTTCGCCTGGTATAGCGCGGCATCCGCGCGCGCCATCAACGCATCGAGCGAGTCGCCGGCGGCGAACTCGGCGATCCCGGCGCTGAAGGTACAGGGAACCGGGCGGTTGCCGATCATGCCGTGTGTTTCTGCCATCCTGGTGCGGAACTGCGCCAGCACCCGCTGCGTGGCGGCCGCGCGCGTTTTCGGCAGGAGCCAGGCGAACTCCTCGCCACCGATGCGCGCGCCGATGTCGCAGTCGCGCAGGGTGTCGCGCATCTGGGCGGCGAAGTGCACCAGCATGTCGTCGCCTCCCGCATGCCCGAAGCGATCGTTGATCTGCTTGAAAAAGTCGATGTCGAGAATCGCCAGGGACAGGGGGCGGCCGAACTGCCGGGCGCGCTGGCATTCCCGGTCCGCGGCTTGGGTAAAGGCGCGGCGCCCGAGGAGATCGGTCAGGTAATCGATATTCGCATGCCGCTCCAGCGCGGCGGACATCCGGTCGTGCGTCATCATGACCATGCCGATCGTCAGGGCGGGCGCCGCCATGGTGCCGATCGCCAGAAAGACGACGTGCAGCGGCGTGGCCGTGAACGCGCCATGCGCCGCGACGCTGCCACTCAGATAGGCCATCGCGCGGGTCAGATGCAGGACCGTCGCGGCATACGCGACACCGAGCATGAAGACGTAGGCGTACGCCGGCCGGTCGCGCGGCCGGTGCAGGACGACCAGCGTCCCGAGTGCCAGACTGAACCCGGCGTGATACAGCGAAAACACCACCACCCGGGCCGCCATGCTGTCACGGCCATATTGGAAATACGCGATGAGACCCACCATCGCGACGAACGGCACGGCGCACAGGCGATAGGCCGGATGGCGCCGGAAAAAACGTTGCAGGCCGATCAGCTGGAGAATGGCGGCCCCGCCGATCGTCGCATTGCCCGCGATGACCGAGAGCCACGGCGGCAGGGCGGCATGGCTGACCAGCAGGAGGATGCCGCACACCAGCGCGACGTTCGCCCAGCCCCACTCGCGCGTACCCGGAATGCCGCCTCGCGCAAGGGAACCCATGATCACCAGCGCCAGCAGTGCCGACAGCGAACTGATGCCGAGGATCGTGACCGGGTCGATCATCGTCGCGTCCCGGGGTCAGGTGCGCGCGGCAGGCGCCGTGTCGGACACGCGGCCGTGCCGCCGCGCCGCCGCCGCCATCGTCATGCCGCCTGCACGAGCGGACGCAGGACCTCGACGAGGCGCGCACATTCTGCGTCAGTGCCGACGGTGATGCGCAGGTAATCGGCGATGCGGGGCGCATCGAAGCGCCGCACGAGCACGCCGGCGGCGCGCAGCCCGGCCTGCAATGCCGTGCCGGCATGGGCCGGGTGGCGCGCGAACAGGAAATTGGCCGACGACGGCAGCACGTCGAAGCCCAAGGCATCCAGTGCGGCGGCAAGCCGGCTGCGGGTCGCGATGATCGCGTCGCAACCTTGCGTAAAGGCTTCCTCGTCCTCGATCGCGGCCACCGCGCCAGCCTGCGCGAGATGATCGAGCGGATAGGAGTTGAAACTGCTTTTCACGCGTTCGAGCGCGGTGATGAGACCGGCGTCGCCGATCGCGAAACCGACCCGCATGCCCGCCAGCGAACGCGATTTGGACAGCGTCTGGACCACCAGCAGGTTCGGGTAGCGCGCCACCAGCGGCACCGCGCTGGCGCCGCCGAAATCGATATACGCCTCGTCCACCAGCACGACCGTATCGGGGTTCGCCTGCAGCAAGGCCTCGATGTCCGCCAGCGGGACCGCGATGCCGGTGGGCGCGTTCGGACTGGCGAACAGGATGCCGCCGTTCGGGCGCTGGTAATCCGCGAGCTGAACGGCCAGTTGCGCATCGACCGGGATGCGCTCGAACGGCACGTTGTACAGGCCGCAATAGACCGGATAGAAGCTGTAGCTGATGTCGGGGAACAGAATCAGCCGGTCCTGCTGGAAAAAAGCCGGAAACGCGTGTGCGAGGACTTCATCGGAGCCGTTGCCGACGAATACCTGATCGGGCCGCACATCGTAGCGCCGGGCGATCGCCTCTTTCAGCCGGGTGGCGGAGGGGTCCGGATAGAGCCGCAGCCGCGCGTCGCATGCCGCGCGAATCGCCTCGAGCACGCGCGGCGACGGTGGATGCGGATTCTCGTTGGTGTTCAGCTTGACGAGGTTCGGGATGCGCGGCTGTTCGCCCGGCACATAGGGCGTCAGGGTGCGGGCGAGGGGGGTCCAGTATTTTTCCATGGGGCCAGGAGCGGTTGAGGCGACGAAATATGGGCTTGATTGAATGCGGGCTCGAATGCGGGGTGCCAAATGTTAAACGCGCGCTCTTGAATACGGGCTTGTAAATACGGGCGTGAAGCAAGCGAACGGGGCGCGATGACGAAATCGTGCTGACGAAACGCGCAGGCGGCCGGCCTCTGTATGATAATTCACCCGGGCCTCGCATCGATACCGCGCTGCAGGTGTTTCTCTCTTTCCTTATCCGAACGTGATCGTCAGACCGAAGCTCAATTGGTTCAGGATGTTGTTCATCTGGCATGGTTCCGTCCTCGGCACGGTCCTGCCGTCGATGGGACTCATCTTTCTGATCTCCCTCGTGGCCGTGTTCTGGCATACCTATCTGGGCGACCATCTGCTGCGCCTGGACCCGGTGCCGTTCAGTCTGATCGGCATCGCGCTGGCGATCTTCCTCGGGTTTCGCAACAACGCGAGCTACGAGCGTTTCTGGGAGGGGCGCAAATTGTGGGGCGCCCTGTTGAACGACACGCGTTCCCTCGCGCGCCAGGCGCTGACCCTGCCGGTGGGACTCGATGCGGCGCGCACGCGCGGCTTCGTGATGCAGCTGGTGGCCTTCGCCTACAGCCTCAAGCACCAGTTGCGCGATTCCGACGACCGCTCGGATCTGAACCGCCTGCTGTCGCCGGAACGGGCGGACCGCGTGTCCGCCGCGGTCTACCGGCCGGTCGAGCTGGTGCGCATGCTCGGCGAAGATCTGCGTGAATGGCGCACCGAAGGATTGATCAGCGACATGCTGGCGCAATCGATCGACACGCGGCTGGGCGCGTTGTCGGACCTCGTCGGCGGCTGCGAACGGCTGAGCAACACGCCGATTCCCTATGCGTATGACGTATTGCTGCACCGCACCATCTATTTCTATTGCATCCTGCTGCCGTTCGGCCTGGTCGGCAGCATCGGCATGGCGACCCCGGTGATCACGGTTTTCATCGCGTATGCCTTCATGGCGCTGAACGCCATCGCCAGCGAGCTCGAGGAGCCGTTCGGCATCGCGCCCAATGACCTCGCGCTCGATGCAATGAGCCGCACCATCGAGCGCTCGCTGCGCGAGCAACTGGGCGAGCGCGCGCTGCCGCCGCCGGTGGCGGCGCGCGAAGGGTATCTGCTCACCTAGCCCGTTCGTTCCGTGAACCTTACCGCGCAGGAGTACATAGCACCATGTCCCCACCCATCCCGCCGCTGCCGGATTTTTCCAGTCCGGCCTTCCTGATCGATCATATCGCCCGGACGATGAATTTCTATCATCCGAAATGCATGGATCCCCGGGGCGGTTTCTACCATTTCTACAAGGACAGCGGCGAGGTCTACGACCGCGACACCCGGCACCTGGTGAGCAGCACGCGGTTCATCTTCACGTATTCGATGGCCTGGCAGCAGTTCCGCGCCGACGAGTTTCGCGGCGGCGTGCGGCATGGGCTGGCCTATCTGCGCGATGTGCACCGGCAGAGCGCGACCGGCGGCTATGCCTGGCTGCTCGATCGCGACGGCGTGGTCGACGACACCAACCATTGCTATGGCCTGGCCTTCGTGATGCTCGCTTACGCGAAGGCGATCGAGGCGGGAATCGACGAGGCGCGGGGCTGGCTCGCGGAGACCTGGGATCTGCTGGAGCACCGTTTCTGGGATCCGCGGCACGGGCTCTACGCCGACGAGGCGACGGCCGACTGGCAGGTCTCGGACTATCGCGGCCAGAACGCCAATATGCACGCCTGCGAAGCCTTGATCGCGGCTTTCGAGGCAACCGGGGAGCAACGCTATCTGAGCCGCGCGGCGCTGGTGGCCGACCATATCGTCAACCGCCAGGCAGCGCTCACGGGGGGCCTCGTCTGGGAGCATTACCATGCCGACTGGAGCGTGGACTGGGAGTACAACAAGGGCGACCGCAGCAATATCTTCCGTCCCTGGGGCTTTCAGCCGGGGCATCAGGCCGAATGGGCGAAGCTGCTGCTGATCCTGGACCGGCACGACCCCGCCGCCTGGCGGCTGCCGCGCGCGCGTGAACTGTTCGATCGTGCGATGGCCCTCGGTTGGGACGACGCGCACGGCGGAATCGTGTACGGCACCGGTACCGACGATGCGTTCTACGACGACGACAAGTATTTCTGGGTCCAGGCGGAGTCGATCGCGACCGCCGCCTTGCTCGCGCAGCGCACCCGCGACGTCCGTTATCGGGAGTGGTACGAGCGGATCTGGACGTATGCGTGGCGGCATTTCGTCGATCATCGCGAAGGCGCGTGGTTCCGGATCCTGCGCCGCGACAACAGCAAGATCGACGACCTGAAAAGCCCCGCGGGCAAGGTCGATTACCACACGATGGGCGCGTGCTACGACGTGCTCAAGGTGCTGGCGTCGCCGCCTGCGTCCTGAGTCGTCCCGCCGCCTCCTAGACCGCGTCCTGAAGGAAGCCCGGCGCTGCGGCGCGGGCCAGGGTCAGCACGTCGTCGCGCGTCGGGGCATACGCGCCCACGCGCGTGCAGGCGGCTGCGGCCGTGGCAGCGGCGAAGTGCAGGTGCTCGGCGAGCGGGCCCGCCGGACGCTGCAGCAGGCTTGTCAGAAAGCCGCCGATGCAGGCGTCGCCTGCTCCCACCGTATCGGCGACGTTCACGCGCAGCGCCGCTTGTTCGAGTACGGCATCGCCCGTGAACAAGGTCATGCCGTCGGCGCCTCGCGTGAACAGTAGCAGCGCGTGCGCGGCGCGGCGGCGCACGTCTTCCAGTACCGCGGCGCTCGTGCGGTCCGGATAGATGCGCGCGAGATCCTCGTCCGACACCTTGACGATATCGGCGTTCGCGACCATCGATTCGAAGAAGGCCGGGTAGTCCGGTCCCATCAGGTTCCGGTAGTTCGCATCGAAACTGATGCGCGTGCCGGCCTGCCGCAGGCGCCGGGCGAGCGCGACGAGCTGCCCGGCAAGCGGTTCGCGCACGAGGCTGATGCAACCGAAATGCGCGATCTCGCATTGCGTTTCCCACCCTGCGGGCAGTGCCCGCGCATCGAACGCGAGATCCGCGGTGTCGGTACCCAGGAAAAAGTAATCCGGCGGACTGGTCTGGTGCACCATCGCGATCAGCGGCGGCTTGTCGACCACCTGCAGGAAGCGCATGTCCAGCCCGGCAGCACGCGATTTGTCGACGATCTCCTGGCCGAACACATCGCGGCTGACCGCGCCGCCCCAGCCGGTCGGCACACCGAGGGTCGCGCCCACGCGCGCCACGTTCCAGCCGGAACCGCCGGCGACACTGTGCCACGTCTGTGCGCCGCTGCGGACGAAATCCGTCAGGGCTTCACCGAAAACCAGGAGACGGGGCAGGGCGGTGCGATCGACGGACATGGCGGGGATAGGTATGTGAGTCGCACACGTGCAGCGGGCGCGCGAAACGACGTCAGGCGCCGGACGGAACGGCGAAAGCGCCGATCATAGCAAGGTCACCGCCCGCGCGGCGCATGCTAGGGGATATCCCTGATTCGCGCGCCGCCACCGTCGCGCGAGCGTGTCCTGGCTACCCAGCGCGTCCGTGCGGCGTGGAAACGACCCCGGCAGACGCGAGCACCGGACGCAAAAAAGCCGGGAAGAACGTATTCTTCCCGGCTTTTTCACCAGTCGCGCCGGATCAGTACAGCTTCGGGGCGAGCGTGTCGCGGCTCAGGCGCTTGCGCGTCCGGCTTTTCGCGGCAGCCTTCTTGCGCTTGCGCTCGGTCGTCGGCTTTTCATAAGCCTGACGGGCGCGAACTTCGGCGATCAGCCCCTGGCTTTGGATATTCCGGCGAAAACGCCGCATGGCAACTTCAAACGGCTCGTTTTCTTTAATAACGATGGTGGTCACAGGCCTTCCTTTAAGGGATCGAGATAGTCAGTTTTACGGTTCCCCAACCGTAAAATCAAGGCAGACCAGCGAAGTCCGCTGCCGCCGACAGAGGCCCGGCCTGCTTCGCCACCCCCTTTGCGGTACGCGATACGGCAGCGTTCCGACCCGGCGGCAAGGCGTTGCACGAGCTTAGGCGTGTCTACCCTGGAAACAATAATCTTCCTTTATACGCGGGAGAGATTCACTTGTCAATCGCCCGAGGCGAGGGGGCGGCCGCGCGCGGCGTTGCCGTCGCGTTCGTCCGACAGTGCCGTCGCGGGCTCGCGGCGCGTGTGCGCCGGATTACTTGCGGCACTGGATGACCATCGAGCGATTCTTGATGTTGGCGCCGAATACCCCGATCAGCGAGCCGCCCGAGGTCGAGCCTTTCTCGTCGTCCTTCGAGATCACGTCATAGCCGTAGGCGCCGCAGGCGTCGCTTGCCTGCTTGTAGCAGTCGCCCCAGCCGGAACTGGCGTCGCTGCCGCTGCAATTGATCGCGAAGCCGGTATTGCCGCTTGGCAGGTAGGTCAGTTTCGCGGAATTCGCGCAGGCGCCCAGCAAGGCGGTGCCGGCGACCAGGAGGACGGTAAGTCCGCAGCGGAGGAGCGTCATGGGCAGAGGTTCGTTATTCAGGAAAATGGGCTGCCGGCTTGATCATCGGGACGGCAGGTAACGGACCGGGTTGACCGGTTGACCGTTGTAACGCAATTCGAAATGCAATATCGGCCGGCTGGCTTCGGTGTCGCCCAGGGTCGCGATCGTCTGACCGCTGCTGATCGCCTGGCCTTCCTTGACGTTCGCGCGTTGCAGATGCGCGTACGACGTCAGGAAACCGCCGCTGTGCTTGATGATCACCAGGTTGCCGTAACCTCGCAGCTGCCCGACGTAGGCGACCTGTCCCGCGGCGGCCGCGGTTACCGGGTCGCCTGGCTGACCGCCGATGTCGATGCCTTTGTTGCGGCTGCCGTCGAAAGCATCGACGACGGTGCCCCGGGCAGGCCAGGCCAGGGTGATCGTCGTGCCCGCCGGCGGACCGCCGCTCGCCAGCGGCGGCGGGGCGGCGGGGCGGGCGGCGCGCGCGGACCCCGCACGGGCGGGCGCGTCCACGGCCGCTTCCGCGGGCGTCGCGGTATCCACGGCGCGCGTGCGTACGCCCGCTTCGCCACCCGGCGGTGCGACGCGCAGCACCTGGTCCACCTCGAGCTGGTTCGGGTTGGCGATGCCGTTCCACCGCGATAGGCTGGCGACCGACTGCCCATTGCGGCGCGCGATCGCCGACAGCGTATCGCCTTTTTCCACGCGATAGAAGCCCGGCCCGACCGGCGCCGACGAGCAGGCGGCAAGGAGCGCGGTGGTCAGCAGCAGCGCCAGCGCGCGGCGCGGTGGGTGTCCGCGGCGGGCGGCGAACGGATCAATACGACCGAAAAGCATGACACTCCACAAAAATTGAACGGGCCGGTGGCGCCCCGGCGACGCGTGCGGCGCGCGCTCGTCCGGAAAAGCGGTGGCGCGGAGTGCGGATTTTAACCCGCTTCAGGTCGCCGGGACGAGGGATGCGCTCGGCGCTGTTGCAACCGCGTCGTCGGTGACGACGATCGTGCAGCTCGCCCGCTCGATGCCGCCGGCCGGTATCCAGCGCAGGCCCTGACCATGGTGAATCGCGTTCGGCAAACCCAGCCAGGGCTCGACGCAATAAAAATCCGACGTGTCGGATTCGGTCCAGGTGGTGACCGCATACCAGGGTACGTGGGACGACGCGGCCGCCGGCTGGGTGGCGAGTTCGATGGCGATGCGGCGTCCGAGCGGCGGAATTTCCAGTGTGACCGTGCCCTGCGGTGCATCCTGGCGCAGCAGGTGCAACTGGTCCTGTATCTGTGGATCGCCCGGGTAGTAGACGGCGTTTTCCGCGACAGGTTCGGAAATCGACCCGTCGCTGCGTTGCGCGCACCGCAGCGTGGGCGGCAGCGTCAGGCGGCTCGCGGTACGCAATCCATGGGGCAGGGCGAAATAGAAATGATGTCCGGCGTAATACGGCAAGGGTACGTCGCCGGTATTGCGGGTTTCCAGCGTGACCGTGAGGGCGTTGCCGTCGAGACGGTAATGGGCGCTGAACGTGAAGTCGAACGGGTAGCCGGCGTGGGTTCGCGCATCGCTCGTCAGCGTCATCTCGACGGCCTGCCGGTCGGCGCTGACGGTGGCGTCGAACGGCAGGTCGCGGGCGAAACCGTGCTGCGGCAACGCATGCACCGCGCCTGCTGCGTCCTGCCATTGATTGGGGGTCGCGCCGACACGATGCCGCCCGATGAAGGGAAACAGCAGGGGGTTGCCGCCCCGGATCCGCGCGGGTGCGCTCAGATCGAATTGCGTGGGCCAATAAATGACGTCGTGCCCGTTGAGGCGCCAGCAAAGCAGACGTCCGCCGGCACGGGGCGCGACCCAGAGCGCGCTGCGGGCATCGCCCAGTTCGATGATGTCGGGATCGGTAAAGCGCATGACGGGTCCTGGTGGCGGGCCCGGCCCGGCCACCGCGCAACGGTGCGGCACGGTCGGCCCGACCGGTGCCGATGGATCGGGAAAATTCAAGGAAAGCGCCGGGAAAGCGCCGGAAAAGCGCCGGGAAAGCGCGCCGTCGCGCGGATTTGGCCGGCGCTGGCTAAGTGTACATGAGCGATGTCGGCCGGCGCCCGCGAGCCACCGCCCACGCCACCGGCGCAAGGATCAGAGCCGCGTCACGTCGTCCCGGCGCGCCTGCCCGCGTGCGAAGAAGGCGATGAGGGCCGCCAGCGCGATGAGTCCCGAGACCGCGAGCGCCAGGATCCAGCGGCGCCAGCGTGTATCGGTGGATTGCTGTGCCGCTTGCGCGTCCTCGAGTACCGCGACGATCGGTCCCCAGGCATCGGCGGGTACCGTTGCCACGGGAAGCTCCCCGAGCGGCGGCAGCCGATGCCCGGACAGGGCATCCGGGTCGTCGCGGTACCGGCCAGACAAGCCGTCACGGCTCACGCTGAGCCGGTACGGAACGGCGCCCTGGAGACGAACGATCAGCCACATCGGGCGCACCGTATGGCCCTGGTCTTCCGGCGCGACGACGAAACCGAAGGAAAGGGGCGTGCCGGCGGCATCGTCGAGCGCGACGAGCCGGCCGGTGGCGGCGCGCGCCAGCGAGGTGGCGGGCCAGCGCAGGCGTACCAGCGGCGCATCGCCCGGGGCTTCGATGCGCGCCTGGATGGCCGGCGTCTGTGCCTGTGCGGCCGAAAAAGCCGCGCAGACATAGATGACCGGACAGACGAGAAGCGGGGCAAGACGCCGGGCAATAAGTATGACGAATCGCATGACGATGTCCCGGTAAAGGTGGACGAACCCGGTCGAGGAACCCGACGCCGCTCGCAAAAACGCGGACAAAAAAAAGCCCGCTCACCGAGCGGGCTCGTCAATCCCCGTAGCTTTCCTCTGTGCCGGCTCGCATCTGCGACGAGCTAAGCTGTCATCGTTAGGGCTCCTCAATCGTCCAATCAGATGGTTCAACCCATCCGACCTCGAGAGTGCCCTTCTGGGCCTTCTAAACCGCAGAGATGACGGAACGGATTGTCGCTTGAATTGATCGTTTGAGCAGCAAAAGTTATATGCCGATGCAAAAAGTGTGGCATCGCCGCAACTGGCAGCGGTTTGCGTGCCCGCCGCAGCATTTGGCGGGGATGGCGCCGTGGTCGATGCGGCATGCGGGCCGCGCGTCTTGGCGCTTGAGCGCCGATAGCGCATAATTCCCGGCGACGCGGCGTCGTACGGCGCCTGATCCTTTCTTTTACCGCCTTTTAGCCGAGCTTTCCTCGTGAGTCTAGCCTTTCTTATTTTCCTGAGCGTGCTTCAGGGCGTCACCGAATTGTTCCCGGTCAGCAGTCTGGGACACACCTTGCTCGTGCCCGGTCTGATCGGCATGCATATCGACCGGCATGCGCCGCAACTGCTGCCGTTTCTGGTGGCCCTGCATCTGGGCACCGCGGTGGCGCTGCTCTGGTATTTCCGCGCGCGCTGGGTGGCGATCGTGCGCGGCTGGTTCGGCACCCTGGGCGGGCACCGCAGCGACGACGGCCATCTGGCCTGGGCGCTGATCGCCGGTACGATCCCCGCGGGAGTGGTCGGCCTGCTGCTGGAAAAGCACATCGAGCATGTTTTCCACGACCTGCGCATCGTCGCCGCCGCGCTGATGATCAATGGCGTATTGCTGTGGTTCGGCGACCGCCTGCAGCGCCGCCGCTCGGCGCTGCGGTCGCCGGCCCCGGAAAAACTCACGTTCCTCCAGGCCGCTGCGGTGGGTTTCGCGCAGATCGGTGCGCTGATTCCGGGCTTCTCGCGCAGCGGCCTGACGATGATCGCCGGCGTCGGCGCGGGCATGACCGCCGAAAAAGCGGCGGAATTCTCCTTCCTGCTCGGCACGCCCATCATTTTCGCGGCCGGCGTGCTGGAGCTGCCCAAGCTGTTCCGGGCCGGCGGCACCCAGTTGAGCGACGCGCTGCTGGGCGGGGTCCTGACGGGCATCGCCGCGTACCTGAGCATCCGTTTCCTGATGCATTACTTCGAAGGCAAGGGGCGTCTGGCGGTATTCGGCGTCTACTGCCTGGTCGCCGGCGCGGCGGCCTTCGTCTGGCTGTCGATGCATCCGCAACTGGTCTAGACCCGCGCCGACTCTGTTAGAATTGCAGTCCGCGTGGCGGTAGCTCAACCGGATAGAGCACAGACCTTCTAAGTCTGGGGTTACGGGTTCGATTCCTGTCCGCCGCGCCCTTTTTCGTCGCCGCCCCGCATGCAGCGGCGGCAGCAGCGGCGCTACGTTGCCGCCCTGAGCGCCAGCGCCGCGCGCGCGAGCCGCGCGCCCAGCGCGATCGCCAGCGTCTTTTCATCCGGTCCGATCGTCTCGCCGGATTCACCTTTTCGACTCCAGTGCGACGCGCCATAGGGCGTGCCGCCGCCGTTCGTCGTGGTCAGCGCGCTTTCCGAGTACGGAATCCCCAGCACCAGCATGCCGTGATGCAGCAGCGGCACCATCATCGTCAGCAGCGTGCTTTCCTGGCCGCCGTGCGGGCTGCCCGTCGAGGTGAACACGCACCCCGGCTTGCCGGTCAATGCGCCGGAGAGCCACTCCGCCGACGTGCCGTCCAGGAAATATTTGAGGGGCGCGGCCATATTGCCGAAACGTGTCGGCGAGCCCAGCGCGAGTCCCGCGCATTCCTGCAGGTCGCGCGTTTCCGCATAGGGCGCCCCGGTATCCGGGATGGCCGGCGCGCTGGCCTCGCAGACGGTCGAGACCGGCGGCACGGTACGCAGCCGCGCCTGCGCGCCGGCCACGCTGTCGACGCCCTGCGCGATCAGCCGCGCGAGTTCGCGTGTGGCGCCGTGACGGCTATAGTAGAGAACCAGAATGTCTTCCATCGCATGAGCCATTTACTGTGACGTTCTATTATAGGGGGTGGGCCGGGTTCGCCCACCTTCGCGCCGTGCCATGCGCACATCGAGCGCGTCCGTAGCGCAGTGTCGCGCAGGTGCGCCGTGCGCGGCGCACGTTCCGCAAGCGCTCGCGCGTCCCGCGCCGGCGTCCTGCCAGAAGAGGTAGCCTTTGATTTCCTTCCTGCGTCTGCCCACGTTGCGACGCTTCGCCCGTTTCGCCGCGAAGCGCAGCACCGAGGACCGGGTCCCGCAAGTGGCGGGCAGCCTGACGTTTACGACCGTCCTGTCGATCGTGCCCCTGATCACCGTGGCGTTCGCGGTGTTCACCGCGTTTCCGATCTTCTCGACCTTCCGCGATGCGTTGCAGGCTTTCCTGGCCGATCACCTGATGCCCCCGGCGGTCAACCAGCAGATCTTCGACTATCTGAACGAGTTCGCCGCGAAGGCCAAGGCCCTGACCACCGCCGGCATGGGCGTACTGGTCATGACCTCGCTGATCACGATGATGACGATCGAATCGTCGTTGAACGTGATCTGGCGGGTGCGCAAGTCGCGCCCGCTCGCGCAGCGTCTGCTGATCTACTGGGCGGTGCTGACGCTGGCGCCGATGCTGTTCGGCGTCAGCGTCTCGTTCTCGACCTATTTGCTGGGTCAATCGGTCGTGTCGGTCACCGACGCCCTGCATCTGCTGCCGTTCGCCAGGCAGTGGGCGATCTCGCTCGCCGCCGTGCCGGTCATGGCGCTGGGGTTCACGCTGCTCTACGTCTATGTGCCAAATTGTCGCGTCGAATGGCGCGATGCGATGTGGGGCGGCCTGTTCGCGGCGCTGGCCTTCGAGATCACGAAGCGGGTTTTCGGCTTCTACATCCGCCATATTCCCACCTATACGGCCGTGTACGGCGCGTTCGCCGCGTTCCCGATCTTCCTGATCTGGGTCTATCTGAGCTGGTTCATCACGCTTTTCGGCGCGACGATCACCTCCGCGCTCCCCGCCATCCGCGCCGGGCATTTTTTCCGGCCGCGTTTTCCGGGGAGCGATCTGCTCGACGCGCTCGGCATGCTCTCGCGGCTGGTACGCGCGCGTGATCGCGGGCGGATGGGCTACACTGCGTCGGAACTCTCGCGGATGGTGCGGCGCGACCTCGAAACCACGCTGCGGCTGCTGAATCTGCTCGAAGGATGCGAATGGATCGCCCGTCTGCATCGCGACGGCGAGGCGGCGCGCTGGGTGCTGATCGCCAACCCCGCCGCGATCACGGTGGCGGCGCTTTTTGACCTGCTGGTCGTGAACCGCGCCGAACTGGCGTTCCAGGCGGGTCTGGAGACATCGCGGATCGACGGACCGAAGCTGGTGGAAGCGATGCAGAACGGCGGACTCACGACCTCGCTGGCCGATCTGATGGCGGCGCGCACGGCTTCGCTGGTGCAGGCGGAGCTCGCCGTCGCGCCGGCACCGCTGCTGTCTCCGCTATCGGTGCCCATGCCGTCGCCGTTACTGTCGCCCGTGTCGTCGCCCGCTTCGTCGCCCGCTTCGTCGCCCGCATCGTTCGCGGTGCCCGTGCCGGAGGCGCTGCTGGAGCGGATGGACGAGCGCGACGAGCGGGCCGCCGGCGGGGAAGTAGAGGAAGAGGAAGACGGCGATGAAGGCAGTGCAGGCGATGCGGACCACGCCGGCAGCGCCGCGACGCCGGCCGGCGAGCTGCACGCCCGGGACGCGGCCGGGCGGACCTCCGACGTGGGCGGGGCGTCGGCCCCTGCGCATCGCGTTACCGCGGATATCCGCCGCGCGCCGGCCGTACCCCTCGATACCTGAGCGACGGGCGCCGGTGTACGCGGCACGCAACGGCCTGAATTCGCCGGGCTTGCGAAAGAGGGGAATCAAGGGTATGGCGCGACTTTATTTTTAGCCGCCTTTCCGCTAGGATCAACAAACCGTATCAAGGTGGGTGGCAATCATGCGAGTGAGCGACATACTGAAGGTCAAGGGCAGCGCGTTGTACACGGTCTCCGCCAGCACGACATTTCACGATGCCGTGATGGTGATGGCCGAGCACGACATCGGCTCCGTCGTCGTGATCGAACACGGCGAGGTCGTCGGCATGCTGACGTTTCGCGAGGTGGTGGCGACGCTGAACGCGAACGGCGGTTCGCTGGGCGAGACGTCGGTGCGCTCGCTGATGGACGAAGCTTTCCTGTCCTGCACGCCCGAGATGCATATCGACGAACTGCGGCGCCTGATGCTCGAAAGGCACGCGCGCTATCTGCCGGTGCTGGACAATCGGCGGCTGATGGGGGTCATTTCCCTGTTCGACGTCGCCCGCGCGGTGGTCGAAGCGCAGGGCTTCGAGAACCGGATGCTCAAGGCCTACATCCGCGACTGGCCGCACGAGGAAGAGACTTCCACGAGCGATATCCGGCTTTGAGCGGACGCGCGCGGCCGGCGGCCGGCGCCGAACCCGACGGCCAACCGGGCAACCAACCGGGCAACGAACCGGGCAGCCAACCGAGCAACCAATCGGACGGTAAACCCGCTGCGACCGCGCCCACACCGCGTCGCCTGCTGCGCGAACGCCGCTTCGCACCGTTTTTCTGGGTGCAGTTCTCCGGCGCGCTGAACGACAACCTCTTCAAGGTCGGCTTTACGTCGGTCGTCACCTATCAATCGGTGCTGTTCGGCGTGGGCAACGCGGGCGCGGCCGCGTTCCTGATCGCCGCCATTTTCGTGGTGCCCTTTCTGTTGTTCTCGGCCACGGCGGGACAACTCGCGGACAAATACGACAAGGCCGTGCTGATGCGTGCGGTCAAGACGCTGGAGATCGGCATCATGATGCTGGCCAGCGCCGGTTTCCTGCTGCACAGCGCCCGCCTGTTGTACGTCGGCATTTTCCTGATGGGTCTGCATTCGACGCTGTTCGGTCCCGCGAAGTACGCGTACCTGCCCGAGCATCTCGCACCCGCCGAACTCGTTGCCGGCAACGGCCTGGTGGAAATGGGCACCTTCATCTCGATTCTGCTCGGGACCTTGATCGGCGGGATGGTGGCGAGCGGTGGCGCCGGCGGCCCGATGGTGGCGGTCCTGTGCCTCGCCTGCGCGCTGATCGGGCGGGTGGTATCGGCGTGGATTCCGTCTTCCGCGCCAGCCGCGCCGGGCTTGCGGATCAACTGGAATCCCGTCTCCGAAACCTGGCGCAACCTCGTGCTGGCGTTCGAGGACCGTACCATCTTCGTCGGCCTGATCGGCATTTCCTGGCTCTGGTTCGTCGGCGCGGTCCTGCTCACCTCCTTTTTTCCGTTTGCACGCGATGTGCTGGCGGCGGGTCCCTCGGTCGTCACGTTGCTGCTCGCGACCTTCACCGTGGGGATCGGCGCCGGCTCGATGCTGTGCGGGCGCTTCGGTTCCGCGCGCCGCGTGCTCGGCCTCGTGCCGGTCGGCGGCATCGGCATGACGGTGTTCGCCGTCGATCTCTATCTCGCATGCCGGTCGCTGCCGCCGCGGCCGGCAACGATGGAACCGGGCGCGCTGTATGCCGTGGCCGGCTTCGTCCGCCAGAGCGGCCACTGGCGCATTCTCGTCGATCTGTCGTTGCTGGCGGTGGCCGGCGGCCTGTACAGCGTGCCGCTCTATGCGTTGATACAGGAGCGCAGCCAACCGAGCCACCGCGCGCGCATCATCGCCGCGAACAATATCCTCAATGCGCTGTTCATGGTGGCGTCGTCGCTGCTGGCGCTCGGGTTGGGCGCGCTGGGCGGATCGATCCCGCTCCTGTTCCTGACGGTCGGCCTGCTCAACGCCCTGATGATCGGCGGTCTGTGTCTGTGCGCGCCGCAGTTTCTGCGGCAATCGCGGGGTCTGGTCAGCGATTTCGTGCATTCGCGTGCCAGGCGGTAAAATGCCGGCTTTACGATAGCGAAGGCGGGGCCCCCATGTCTGGAAACACCCTCGGAAAACTGTTCACCGTCACCTCGTTCGGGGAATCCCATGGTCCCGCGATCGGCTGCGTCGTCGACGGCTGCCCGCCCGGGATGGCGCTCGCCGAAGCGGACGTCCAGCAGGAACTCGACCGGCGCCGCCCGGGAACTTCGCGGCATGTCACGCAACGCCAGGAAGCCGATCGGGTCGAAATCCTCTCCGGTGTGTTCGAAGGCCGCACCACCGGCGCGCCGATCGCGCTGCTGATTCGCAACACCGATCAGCGCAGCAAGGACTACGGCAACATCGTCGAGACCTTCCGCCCGGGTCACGCCGATTACACCTACTGGCAGAAATACGGCATCCGCGACCATCGCGGCGGCGGACGTTCGTCGGCGCGGCTCACCGCCCCGCTGGTGGCCGCCGGCGCCGTGGCGAAGAAATGGCTGCGCGAGCAGCTCGGCACCGAGGTGCGCGCGTATATGCGCGCGCTGGGCGAAATCGACATTCCCTTCGAGGATTGGGCGGCCGTGCAGCAGAACCCGTTCTTCGCGCCGAACGCGGGCATCGTGCCGCGGCTCGAGGCGTATATGGACGATCTGCGGCGCAGCGGCGATTCCATCGGCGCGCGGATCGACGTGGTGGCCAGCGGCGTGCCGGCAGGCTGGGGCGAGCCCTTGTTCGACCGCATCGACGCGGATCTGGCGCATGCGCTGATGGGCATCAACGCGGTGAAGGGCGTGGAGATCGGCGCGGGCTTCGATAGCGTGCGGCAACGCGGGTCCGAGCACGGCGACGAACTGACGCCCGCGGGCTTCGTCGGCAATCACGCGGGCGGCGTGCTGGGCGGCATCACCACCGGACAGGACATCACCGCGTCGATCGCCATCAAGCCGACCTCGAGCATCCGCGTGGCGCGGCGCTCGATCGACAAGCAGGGGAACGCGGCGGATGTCGAGACCTTCGGCCGCCATGACCCCTGTGTGGGCATTCGCGCGACGCCGATCGCCGAAGCGGCGGTGGCCCTGGTGCTGATCGACCATGCGTTGCGGCATCGCGCGCAGTGCGGCGACGTCCGCACCGATACGCCGCGGATCGCCGCGCGTGCGCCCGACTGACGCACGGCGGCGGGCAGTGCGGCGCGCCGTGCCTCACATATTCGGATAGTTCGGCCCGCCCCCGCCTTCCGGGGCGACCCAGACGATGTTCTGGGTCGGGTCCTTGATGTCGCAGGTCTTGCAGTGCACGCAATTCTGCGCATTGATCTGCAGCCGGTCCTGGCCGGCGTCGTCCTTGACGAATTCGTACACCGCCGCCGGGCAGTACCGGCCCTCGGGCCCCGCGTACTCGCGCAGGTTCACGTTCACCGGCACCGCCGGGTCCTTCAGCGTGAGATGCGGCGGCTGGTTCTCGGCATGGTTCGTATTCGACAGAAACACGGACGACAGGCGGTCGAACGTGAGCTTGCCGTCCGGCTTGGGATACGCGATCGGTGCGTACTGCGATGCCGGGCGCAGCGTCTCGTGGTCCGCGTGCGCGTGGTGCAGCGTCCAGGGCACCTTGCCGCCGAGCTTCTGCTCGATCCACACCATCGGCGAGCCGATCACCAGACCCTTGCTCATCCACTGCTTGAAGTTGCGCGCCCGGTGCAGTTCCTCGTGCAGCCAGGAGGCCTTGAAGGCGTGCGGATAGGCATCGAGCTTGTCGTGGCCGCGGCCCGCCTGCAATGCCTCGAACGCCGCTTCGGCGGCGAGCGCGCCGGTCTTGATCGCGCCGTGACTGCCCTTGATGCGCGAGGCATTGAGAAAGCCCGCCTCGCAGCCGATCAGCGCGCCGCCCGGGAATACCAGTTCCGGCAACGATACCAGCCCGCCTGCGGCGATCGCGCGCGCGCCGTACGAAACCCGCTTGCCGCCTTCCAGGAAATGCCGGATCGCCGGATGCGTCTTGTAGCGCTGGAATTCCTCGAACGGCGAGAGATAGGGGTTGCTGTAGCCCAGACCCAGCACGAAGCCGACCGCCACCTGGCGCTCGCTCATGTGGTACAGGAAGGAGCCGCCATAGGTAATGTTGTCGAGCGGCCAGCCGGCGGTATGGATCACGAGGCCGGGCTGATGCTTCGCCGGATCGATTTCCCATAGTTCCTTGATGCCCAGACCGTAGACCTGCGGATCGTGGCCGTCGCGCAGACGAAAACGCGCTTCCAGCTGCCGGCCGAGCTGGCCGCGCGCGCCTTCGGCGAAAAGGGTGTAGCGGGCCTGCAGCGCCATGCCCAGCTGGAACTCGCCGGTGGGCGCGCCGTCCTTGCCGATACCCAGGTTGCCCGTCGCCACGCCGCCCACCGAACCGTCGTCGCGGTACAGGACCTCGGTTGCCGCGAACCCCGGGAAGATGTCGACGCCCAGTCCCTCGGCCTGCTGTCCGAGCCAGCGCGCGACATTGCCCAGGCTGATTACATAATTGCCGTGATTTTTGAAGCTTGCCGGCAGCAGCCATTCGGGCGTCTGCCGCTGGCCCTGCTCGGTCAGGAACAGGAATCGGTCCTCGGTGACCGGCGTGTCGAGCGGCGCGCCGAGCGCTTTCCAGTCCGGGATCAGTTCGTCGAGCGCGCGGGGATCCATGACCGCGCCGGAGAGGATGTGGGCGCCGATCTCCGAGCCTTTCTCGAGCACGCACACGCTCAGTTCGACCCCCTTGGCGTTCGCCAGCTGCTTCAGACGGATCGCGGCCGACAGACCGGCGGGGCCGCCACCGACGACGACCACATCGTATTCCATCGCTTCGCGCGGGCCATATTGTTCGAGCAGGCTGGGGGACGTCATCCGGTATTCTCCGTTCTCGTTCTATCTGTGGGCGCCATTGTCGGGGAACGTCAACATGGTCGCAACCGGTCAATCGACATTCATGGGACACGCGCACACCGCGCCTATGCCGCGCCCATGCCGCCGTGACTGCCGCGGCAGGGCATGCCGGGGCCGCGTGCGGGTCTTTTCGCGGGTCTTTTCGCGTGTCGTATCGGGCATGTTACTTTAATGTGGAAGCCGCCGCGGCGTGGGCACGTGGGCGGCGCGGGCCAGCGTGGCGGCCCCTTGCCGAGGAACCGTTGAATGAACGAATACCAGGAAGTGTTTCGCAGCACGATGCCGATACGGTGGGGGGACATGGACGCGTTCGGCCATGTGAACAACACCGTGTATTTTCGCTATGTCGAACAGTTGCGGATCGACTGGCTGGAAGCGTCCGCCGTGCCGATGCGCGCCGGGCAGGGCCCGGTGATCGTGACCGCCAGCATGAATTTCCGCAAGCAGCTGCACTATCCGGGGCAGGTACTGTGCGTGATGTCGGCGAAGGCGCCGGGACGCAGCAGCATCGATACGCTCTATGAACTGCGCCGCAGCGACGACCCCGACGTGGTCTACGCCGACGGCGGCGCACGTATCGTCTGGGTCGACTATGCGGCGGGCAAGTCCGTCAGTCTGCCGGACGTCCTGCGCGCGTTGCTGCCGCGCTCCTGAACGATGGCCTGTCGGACAACAAGGTTTTTTCCATTGATCGACGATGTCCGCGCGCGGGTCGCTTAAAATAGCCCGTTCTATTGTCACTTACGGAAAAACCGCATGTCGATCGTCCGTCATCATATCGGGGCGCGCCTGTCCGAGGCCGCCATTTTCAACCGGACCGTCTATCTCGCCGGCCAGATCGCCGAGGACACGTCGGCCGATACCGAAGCGCAGGCCACGGAAGTGCTCGGCCATATCGACCGTCTGCTTGCCGAGGCCAACAGCGACAAGACGCGTCTGCTGTCGGTGCAGATCTTCCTGTCGGACATGGCGAATTTCGATGCGCTGAATCGCGCCTGGGACCGATGGGCGGCCGCGGGGCATACGCCGCCGCGCGCCACGGTCGAGGCGAAACTGGCCAATCCGGCCTGTCTGGTCGAAGTCGTCGTCGTGGCGGCGCAGCGCGACTGAGCGTTTGATCGCCGGTCCGCCGGGCTGCCGCAGCGGCGGATCAAGATCGTGAGAAGTGCCGTCCGGGGCCCTGCCGAGGCGCGCGTCCCGGAACGTTGAAAGACATTGAAGTCATGGACACTGGTACTGAATCCCCGTCGCCGCGCGATGCGTCCGGCCCCGCCGTGACGCCGTCCGCGCCAGCGCGCCTGCCGTCCGCGGCGACGTCCGGTTTCCCGGGCGCGAGCCCCGTCGCCGCCGACGGTGCCGGCCAGGCCGTGCCGGGCGCGGCCGGCAGCCAGGTCTTCGACGCCGCGGTCGCCTTCGTGCACGCGGCGGCTGGCGACGCGAGGATGAAATCGGGCGAATCGGTCGTCGAACATGCGCTGGGGACCGCGCGGCTGCTCGGCGCGCTCGACGCGGATCCGCCCTCGATGCTCGCCGCGGTCCTGTTCCCGGTGAGCGCGCAGCCGGCGGAGATCGAGCGCGTCGTCGGCGAGCGTTATGGGGCCGAAGTCAACAAGCTGATCGCCGACGTGCGCAAGCTCTCGCAACTGGGCGTGGTCGGCGTGCGTGCCGCGGACGCCCATGCCGCGGGCGATCGCGACGCGAGCGCGCTGCGCCGCGCGCATGTCGAATCGCTGCGCAAATTGCTGCTCGCCTTCGCGCAGGACATCCGCGTCGTGCTGGTGCGCTTCGCCTCGCGGCTGCAGACGCTGCGCTATCACGCATCGGTCAAGACCTCGCCCGCCGCCGAGGTGGCGCGCGAGACGCTGGAAATCTACGCCCCGCTCGCGAACCGTCTGGGCATCTGGCAATTGAAGTGGGAACTGGAGGACCTCGCGTTCCGCTTCGAGGACCCGGACACCTATCGACGCATCGCGCGGCTGCTCGACGAGAAACGCGTCGAGCGCGAGGCCTATGTCGCCGCGGCGATCGCGCGCCTGCAGAACGAACTGGCCGCGGCGGACATTCCGGCGGAGGTCAGCGGCCGGCCAAAGCATATCTACAGCATCTGGCGCAAGATGCGCGGCAAGGACCTCGATTTCTCCGAACTCTACGATGTGCGGGCGTTTCGCGTCATCGTCGGCGACGTCAAGGACTGCTATACCGTGCTCGGTATCGTCCATAACATCTGGCAGCCGATTCCCCGGGAATTCGACGACTATATTTCGCGGCCCAAGCCGAACGGCTATAAATCGCTGCACACCGTGGTCATCGGCGACGACGGGCGCGCGTTCGAGGTGCAGATCCGTACGCGCGAAATGCACGAGTTCGCCGAATACGGCGTCGCCGCGCACTGGCGCTACAAGGAAGCCGGCGCCCGCGGTTATGCGGGGCAGTTCGCGGCCGACGACAGCTACGACGAAAAGATCGCCTGGCTACGACAACTGCTCGCGTGGAAGGATGAATTGGCGAGTGCATCGCCGGGAGCGCCGGGGACGCCCGGATGGGTGCCGGCGAATGGCACCCATCCGCTCGACGCCGGCGGGGGCAGTCACAGCGCGTGGGACCAGCTCAAGCAAACCGCGCTCGACGACCACATCTACGTGCTGACGCCCCAGGCGCGCGTCATTGCGCTGCCGCAGGGTTCCACCGCGATCGATTTCGCCTATCACCTGCATACCGATCTGGGCCACCGCTGCCGCGGAGCCCGCGTCGACGGCGCGATGGTGCCGCTGAACACGCCGCTGCGCAACGGGCAGACCGTCGACATCATCGCCGTCAAGCAGGGCGGGCCCTCGCGCGACTGGCTGAATCCGAATCTGGGATATCTGCAGAGCCCGCGCGGGCGGCAGAAGGTGCGCACCTGGTTCAATGCGCTGGAATTGCAGGAAAGCGTCTCGAACGGCCGGGCGATGGTCGAAAAGACCCTGCAGCGCGAAGGCAAGACCTCCGTCAGTCTCGACGATCTCGCCGCCAAGCTCGGCTTCAAGACGCCGGAAGCGCTGTTCCTCGTGGTGGGCAAGGAAGAGTTCAGCCTGCGCGCCATCGAGCAGGTATTGGCGGACCCGCCGCCGCCGGCCGATGCCCTGCCCGAGATCGTGGCCAGGTCCAGCAGCGGGCGCAGCGTCGCCAGCGGGGCGTCGAGTGGCGTGCTGGTGGCGGGCGAGGGTGCCTTGCTGACGCAGCTCGCGCGCTGCTGCCGCCCGGCGCCGCCCGATCCGGTCGCCGGCTTCGTCACGCGCGGCAAGGGCGTGTCGATCCATCGGCGCGACTGCGCGACCTTCCGCCGGATGGCCAGCGAATCGCCCGAGCGCGTGCTCGAGACGGCCTGGTCGGACGATGCGCTCGGTCAGCGGGGCGACACGGTGTATCCGGTCGACCTGATGATCGAAGCCTTCGACCGCCAGGGACTGCTGCGCGACATCTCCGATATTTTCGCGCGGGAGAAAATCAATGTGGTGGGGGTGCAGACGGTATCGAAACGCAACCTCGCCTATATGCATTTCACGATCGAAGTGAAAAATTCGGCGCAGGCACAGCGTGCGGTGGTTGTATTGAGCGAAATTCAGGGTATGATACGTGCCTCGCGTCGGTAGTGAAGCGGACGACGGGAGAAAGGCAGGGGGCGTGACGATGCGCCGCCGGTGCCATCCGAAGCGGTACGCGCTGTGCGGCGCGGCTGATCCGGGTTTCACCGTAAAAAACCTTGCGCTTTCTGATTATCGGTATATAATCATTGCTTCTTTAGGCTCGTAGCTCAGTTGGTTAGAGCACCACCTTGACATGGTGGGGGTCGTTGGTTCGAATCCAATCGAGCCTACCAACGAATAAGTACGTGCAGTAATCAGTAGTTGTTGCGACAGGCAAACGGGGAAACGAGATGTTCCTGCGAACTTTGACCGGTACCACTAAGGCTTCCTAGTCGGGACCGGTTCGGGTTTTCGTTTGGCTTGTTGCGAAAATAAATGCGGCCCTCGAAGGGGTCGCATTTTTTTTTGTCTTTTTGCTTTTCGTTCTGTCGCCCGCGTTCTCATGCGATGCATGCGGCGCGGCAGGACGGATTCCGTATTTTGGATGCGCGTCGCGTGTCCGTCTTGATCAACGCCGATAGCGGCGGTTGGAGAGCAGCATGATTTCGGTACGGTTGCCAGATGGTTCGGTACGACAGTTCGACCACCCGGTCACGGTCGCGGAAGTGGCGGCGTCGATCGGCCCCGGTCTCGCCAAGGCGGCGCTGGGCGGCAAGATCGACGGCGTGGAAGTGGATACCTCCACCCTGATCGAGCACGACGCCTCGCTGGCGATCATCACCGACAAGGATGCGGCGGGCGTGGACCTGGTACGGCACTCCACGGCACATCTGCTGGCGCATGCGGTCAAGGATCTGTTCCCCGAAGCGCAGGTGACGATCGGACCGGTCATCGACAACGGCTTCTACTACGACTTCGCCTACCATCGGCCCTTCACGCCGGACGACCTCGCGCGCATCGAGAAACGCATGCAGGAAATCGCCAGGAAGGACGAGCCGGTATCGCGCCGCGTGGTGTCGCGCGACGAAGCGGTGGCATTTTTCGCGGGTATCGGCGAGAAGTACAAGGCCGAGCTGATCGCCGCGATTCCGTCCGACGAACCGATCAAGCTTTACACGCACGGCGGCTTCACCGATCTGTGCCGCGGCCCGCACGTGCCGAGCACGGGCAGGCTGAAGGTCTTCAAGCTGATGAAGGTGGCGGGCGCCTACTGGCGCGGCGATTCCCGCAACGAGCAGCTGCAGCGCATCTACGGCACCGCCTGGACGCGCAAGGAGGACCAGGAAGCCTACCTGCACATGCTCGAGGAAGCGGAAAAGCGCGATCATCGCAAGCTGGGCAAGCAGCTCGACCTGTTCCATCTGCAGGAAGAGGCGCCGGGCATGGTGTTCTGGCACCCGAAGGGCTGGGCCATCTGGCAGGCGGTCGAGCAGTACGTGCGCGCGCGCCTCTCGCAGGTGGGATACAGCGAGATCAAGACGCCGATGGTGATGGACAAGTCCCTGTGGGAGCGCTCCGGGCACTGGGCGAACTATCGCGAGAACATGTTCATCACGGAGTCGGAGAAGCGCGAATACGCGATCAAGCCGATGAATTGCCCCGGGCATATCCAGGTATTCAACCAGGGCCTGCGGTCGTATCGCGATCTGCCGCTGCGCTACGCCGAATTCGGCTCGTGCCATCGCAACGAACCGTCCGGCGCGCTGCATGGCCTGATGCGGGTGCGCGGTTTCGTGCAGGACGATGCACACATTTTCTGTACCGACGACCAGTTCATCGCGGAAGCGATCGCCTTCAACACGCTGGCGATGAGCATGTACAAGGATTTCGGCTTCAATGACATCGCGATCAAGCTGTCGCTGCGCCCGGAGAAGCGCGCCGGCGAAGACGCGAACTGGGACCGGGCCGAGCAGGGGCTGCGCGACGCGCTGACCGCGTGCGGGCTGGAATGGGAGGAACTGCCGGGCGAGGGCGCCTTCTATGGTCCGAAGATCGAATATCATTTGAAGGACGCGATCGGCCGGTCCTGGCAGTGCGGCACGTTGCAGCTCGATTTCGTGCTGCCCGAGCGGCTGGACGCCGAGTACGTCGGCGAGGACAACGCACGTGCCCGGCCCGTCATGCTGCATCGTGCGATACTGGGTTCGCTCGAGCGTTTCATCGGCATGTTGATCGAGAATCACGCCGGCGCGATGCCCGCCTGGCTGGCGCCGGTGCAGGTGGTGGTGCTCAATATCACCGCCGCGCAGGCGGACTATGCGCAGAGTGTTGTCCAAACGTTGCAAAAACAAGGGCTTAGGGTCGAGTCCGATTTGCGCAATGAGAAGATAAGTTATAAAATACGAGAACACACGTTGCAGAAGATTCCTTACCTCATCGTCGTTGGGGAAAAGGAGCGTGACTCGCAGACCGTCGCCGTTCGCGAACGCGGCAACGTCGACCTGGGCTCGATGCCCGTCGACGCACTGGTGGAGCGTCTCCAGAACGAGATCCGCACCTACCGGTAACCGCCCGAATACGTCGGAAAATCAATGAATTAAGGGGAAACCTAACATCGCTACGGACAAATCGTCGCATCGCATCAACGGTGAAATTACCGCACCCGAGGTGCGCCTGGTCGGGCTTGAAGGCGAAGCCCTGGGTATCGCGAAACTGCAGGATGCGTTTCGCATGGCGGAGCAGTCGGACGTCGATCTCGTAGAGATCGCGCCGCACGCCGCACCGCCGGTCTGCCGTTTGATGGATTACGGCAAATTCAAGTACCAGGAATCGAAGAAGGCGCACGAAGCCAAGTTGAAACAGAAGATCGTCCAGGTCAAGGAAGTCAAGTTCCGGCCCGGTACGGACGACGGCGACTATGGCGTCAAGCTGCGCAACCTCCAACGCTTTCTCGACGAAGGTGACAAGGCCAAGATCACGCTGCGGTTCCGCGGCCGTGAAATGGCCCACCAGGAAATCGGAATGCGGGTGCTTGAACGCCTCAAGACCGATCTGGACGAATACGGTCAGGTCGAGCAGATGCCGAAGATGGAAGGCCGCCAGATGGTGATGGTGCTGGGGCCGAAGAAAAAGAAGTAAACCGCCGCTCAGGCGCAGGTCAACGGGATGCAGGGGTTCGCCTCGCGCATCCGGCGTCCGCGGGGGAGCAGGGTGCGAAGGCGGGGATGGTGTCATCCGCGCCTTCGCGAAAATAAGTGATCACGGGTTTTGCAAGGACGGCGAGAGCCGGACACCTGGGGTCATGCCATGAAGTCGGAGTAGTTGTCATGCCGAAGATGAAGACGAAGAAAAGCGCGTCGAAGCGCTTTGTCGTGCGTCCGGGCGGTACCGTGAAACGCGGTCAAGCCTTCAAGCGCCACATCCTGACCAAGAAGACGACGAAGAACAAGCGTCAACTTCGCGGTACCGTGGGCATTCACGCATCGGACATGAGTTCCGTGCGCGCGATGCTGCCGTTCGCTTAACCCCACCTACTTCCGGAGCATTCCATGCCTAGAGTAAAACGCGGGGTCACAGCACGGGCCCGTCACAAGAAGATCATTGTCAAGGCCAAGGGTTTCCGCGGCCGCCGCAATAACGTCTATCGCATCGCCAAGCAGGCGGTCATGCGCGCAGGCCAGTACGCCTATCGCGATCGCCGCAACAAGAAGCGGGTGTTCCGCGCATTGTGGATCGCCCGTATCAATGCCGCTTCGCGCGAGCACGGCGTGACGTACAGCGTGTTCATGAACGGCCTGAAGAAGGCGCAGATCGAGCTGGACCGCAAGGTCCTGTCCGACATGGCGATCTTCGACAAGCCGGCATTCGCGGCAATCGTGGCGCGGGTGAAGGAAGTCCACGCAGCGTAAGTCGTGACCGGTGGCGGGCGGAGCGGATGCTCAACGCTTGCCGCCGGTGATGCAGGATCGCGATTTTGCCATCTGCATGCATGAAGATGGCAGCAGTGAGGGGCTCGACTGAGCCCCTTTTTCGTTGGCACATCCGCCCGGCGGATGATCAGAATGGAACCCCATGGACCTGGACCAGATTGTCGCGGTCGCACTCGACGGCTTCGCGGCCTGCACCGATGCGGTAGCGCTTGAAAACGAAAAGGCCAAGTATCTTGGTAAGGCCGGCAGGCTGACCGAACTGTTGAAGGGCCTGGGCAAGCTCGATCCGGAAACCCGCAAGAGCGAAGGGGCCCGGATCAATGCGGTGAAACAGGCCATCGAAACCGGCCTGAACGCCCGTCGCCAGGCGCTGGCGGACGTCTTGATGAACCAGCGGCTCGCCGCTGAAGCGATCGACGTCACGCTGCCGGGGCGCCGCGCGTCCACCGGCACCCTGCACCCGGTGATGCAGACGCGCGAGCGCGTCGAACGCATCTTCGCGTCGATCGGTTTCGATGTGGCCGATGGCCCCGAGATCGAGAACGACTGGTTCAACTTCTCCGCGCTGAACAGCCCGGAAAACCATCCCGCGCGATCGATGCAGGACACCTTCTACGTCGACATCGACGACGGCGAGGGGCGCCCGCTGTTGCTGCGCACGCATACCAGCCCGATGCAGGTGCGCTATGCGCGCACGCACCAGCCGCCGGTCAAGGTGATCGTGCCGGGCCGTACCTACCGTGTCGACAGCGATGCGACGCACTCGCCGATGTTCAATCAGGTCGAAGGCCTGTGGATCGACGAGAACGTCAGCTTCGCCGATTTGAAAGGCGTGTACACCGACTTTCTGCACCAGTTCTTCGAACGCGACGACATCGTCGTGCGGTTCCGGCCGTCGTACTTCCCGTTCACCGAGCCGTCCGCCGAAATCGACATGATGTTCGAAGGTGGCGCGAACGCCGGCAAATGGCTGGAAATTTCCGGCGCGGGTCAGGTCCACCCGACGGTGATCCGCAACATGGGGCTCGACCCCGAGCGTTTCATCGGTTTCGCGTTCGGCAGCGGCCTGGAGCGTCTGACGATGCTGCGTTACGGCGTACAGGACCTGCGCCCGTTCTTCGAGAACGACCTGCGCTTCCTGAAGCAGTTCGCCTGATCGTCCTTCCGAATCTGTCGCCGCGCGGTGCGCCCTGAAGCGCGTCGAGGCGCCTCGAGGCGCACCGCGGCCCAGGCCGCTTCCGAGCGGTCCGTCATTTTAAAGAATTCAAGATGCAATTCTCCGAATCCTGGCTGAGAAGCTTTGTGAATCCGCCGCTGTCGAGCGATGCGCTCGCGCATGCGTTGACCATGGCGGGCATCGAAGTCGAAGGCGTCGTGCCGGCCGCGCCGGCGTTCACGCAGATCGTCGTCGGCCATGTCCTCGACGTCGCCAAGCACCCGAACGCCGACCGCCTGAACGTCTGCCAGGTAGACGTCGGCGCGGCCGCACCGCTGACGATCGTCTGCGGCGCCCCGAACGTCGCGCCCGGCATCAAGGTGCCGACCGCCCTCGTCGGCGCGGAGTTGCAGCCGTCCGAACCCGGCGGCGAGCCGTTTCGCATCAAGCTCGGCAAGCTGCGCGGCGTGGAAAGCGCCGGCATGCTGTGCTCGGCGCGCGAACTCAAGCTGTCGGAGGACCATGGTGGCCTGCTGATCCTGGGCGACGATGCGCCCGTGGGCACCGATATCCGTGAACTGCTCGACCTCGACGATCGAATCTTCGAGGTCAAGCTCACGCCGAACAAGGCCGACTGTTTGTCGGTCTATGGGATCGCCCGCGAACTGGCGGCGATCACCGGCGCACCGTTGCAGCCGGTCGTCTTCACGCCCGTACCCGTGTCGCTCCCCGCCGGAGTCGACGCCACGCAGGGCGGCGCGCACGTGCCCGTCGCGATCAGCGCCCCGGATCTGTGCGGCCGTTTTTCCGGGCGCGTGATCCGCGGCGTGAACGCACGCGCGAAAACGCCCGACTGGATGGTGCGCCGTCTCGAACGCTCGGGTCAGCGCAGCCTCTCGGCGCTGGTCGACATCTCCAACTATGTGATGCTCGAACTCGGACGGCCCACGCACGTCTTCGATCTCGACAAGCTCCACGGCGGCATCGACGTGCGCTGGGGCCGTGCCGGCGAGCAGCTCACGCTTCTCAACGGCACCACGATCGACATCGACGCACAGGTCGGCGTGATCGCCGACGCGACCGGGATCGAAAGCCTGGCCGGCATCATGGGCGGCGCGAGCACCGCGGTCAGCCTCGACACCACCAACGTGTACGTCGAAGCCGCATTCTGGTGGCCGGACAGCGTTCGCGGCCGCGCGCGCCGCTACAACTTCTCCACCGATGCCGCGCACCGGTTCGAGCGCGGCGTCGACTATGCGACCACCGTCGAGCATCTGGAACGCATCACCCGTCTGCTCATCGACATCTGCGGCGGCGAAGCGGGCGCGATCGACGACCAGATCGTCAACCTGCCGGTCCGCGAGCCGGTGCGCATGCGCGTCTCGCGCGCCTCCCGCGTCATCGGCGTGCCGATCGCCGCGGCCGATGTCGCCGACGTCTTCACGCGGCTCGGTCTGCCGTTCGAGCAGCAGGACGACGTCTTCCTGGTCACCGCGCCCTCGTATCGCTTCGATATCGAAATCGAAGAGGATCTGATCGAGGAAGTCGCCCGCATCTACGGTTTCGAGAAGATTCCCGCACGCCCGCCGGTGGCGCCCAGCCGCATGCGCGGCACCGACGAGACGCGGCGTTCGATCCACGACATCCGTCACCGCATCGCCGCGCGCGATTACGCCGAAACCATCAATTTCGGTTTCGTCGACGCTGCCTGGGAAGCCGACTTCGGCCAAACCGACGGCGCCATGGCGCCCGCGCCGATCAAACTGTTGAACCCGATCGCCAGCCAGTTGTCCGTGATGCGCAGCAGCCTGATCGGCAGTCTGGTCGACGTGCTGCGCAACAACCTGAACCGGCGCGCCGAACGCGTTCGCATCTTCGAAGTGGGGCGCGTCTTCGTCCGGGATGCCACCGTTCCGGCCAGCGAGATGACCATCGCCGGCATCGCCCAGCCCGTGCGGCTCGCCGCGCTCGCCTACGGCACCGTCGCCGACGAGCAGTGGGCCGAGACCACGCGCGCGGTCGACTATTTCGACGTGAAGGGCGACCTCGAAGCGCTGTTCGCACCGCGCGTGGCCCGTTTCATCGGTGCCGCGCATGCCGCGTTTCACCCGGGACGCAGCGCGCGCATCGAGCTCGACGGCAAGGTCGTGGGCTGGCTGGGTGAATTGCATCCGCGCTGGCAGCAGAAGTACGAACTGCCGCGCGCGCCCGTTCTGTTCGAAGTGGACGCCGACGCGCTTGCCGAAAGAGGCCTCCCCGAACCGTTCGCCGTGTCCAAGTTTCCGCCCGTTCGCCGTGACATCGCGGTCGTGGTCGCACGCGATGTCGATGCGCAATCGCTGCTCGACACACTGGAGGAAACGCGTCGCGAAGCCGCTTGCCAAATCGTGCAACGTATTGCTTTATTTGATGAATTTCGTCCTGATGGCGAGCGTAGCGGGGGCCTGGCGGCCACCGAGAAAAGCCTTGCTTTCAGAATAAGCTTGCAAGATACTGGCGGGACGCTTCAGGAAAACGCGGTCGAATTGGCTGTCCAAACCCTTGTTGATCGTCTGGCTCGATCGTATGGCGCCCGGCTCCGCTGATGATGGCGAGACCACAGTCCAGCAAGCCAACCGACGCCAGTTTCCCAATATGAACGAAATGGATTCGAGTGAATTTCAGGCCTTGGTCTCGGCGCAGCGAAGTTCGCTGACGCGCGAGCCGGCCGCCGCCGCCGTGCCGGCATCGACGGAAACGCCGACGCTGACAAAAGCCGAACTGGCCGAGCTTCTGTTCGACAATGTCGGACTTAACAAGCGCGAAGCGAAGGACATGGTCGAAGCGTTTTTCGACGTCCTGCGCGGCGCGCTTGAAAGCGGAGAGTGCGTCAAGCTTTCCGGTTTCGGCAACTTCCAGTTGCGGGACAAACCACAGCGTCCGGGGCGCAATCCCAAGACGGGCGAAGCGATCCCCATTGCCGCGCGCCGCGTGGTGACCTTTCATGCGAGCCAGAAACTCAAGGGGCTCGTCGAGGGCGGCGCGACGAAGACATCGTTTTTTCGTTGAGGCGAGTGTGGCGTGAACCCTGACATCGCGATCGAGTGAAGATGGAAAAAGCCGCACCCTCTGCCTTGCCTCCCATTCCCGCGAAACGCTACTTCACGATCGGCGAAGTCAGCGAGTTGTGCGGCGTCAAACCGCATGTCCTGCGGTATTGGGAGCAGGAGTTCACGCAGTTGAAGCCCGTCAAGCGACGCGGCAATCGCCGGTATTATCAGCACCACGAAGTACTGCTGATACGACGTATCCGCGATCTGCTCTACGAGCAGGGCTTCACGATCAACGGTGCGCGCAACAAACTCGCAGGGCAAGGCGCGGCGCATGCTGCGAACGAGGCGGCAGGGGTGGATGGGGAGGCTGAAGGCCGGGAAGCCGTCGACCTGGCCGCGCTGCGGAGCGAGATCGTCGAGGTGTTGATGGGACTGGGCGCGGGGGAGCACACGGAGGCGGATGCCGGCTCGCGGGAAGAGTATGCGAAACCGCTGCGGCAAGGCGACGATCAACATGCGTGAATAGGGCGCGATGGCCTTGTCTACATCGCTGTCGTTCTGATATACTTTCGTTCTTTCGGGGCGTAGCGCAGCCTGGTAGCGTACCTGCATGGGGTGCAGGTGGTCGGAGGTTCAAATCCTCTCGCCCCGACCAGATTTAAGCCAACATAATCATATGGTTATGTTGGCTTTTTCCGTTTCTGAGGTAGCGCTTTCGGAAGAGTTATTGGAAGTTCTCCAATATTGGCGATCCGGGCCGTCCTGATGCCCCCATTCGAAGACCCTTTCGCCCCGCTACTTTCCAGCCGGGAGCGACCTAGCATTCGGTCTCTCGTGAGTGTAAAGCTGCATCAGCACCTCACTGAGAAAAGACGTCGACATGGCACGTTGGAACATCTCTGTCTCGTCGGATATCGACACAATGGTTCGGACGTTCCTCGCAGATCGAGGGGAAGGGGAGAGCGCCGACCTCTCGCGCTTCGTCGAAGAAGCGACTCGCGCGCGGATCTTTGAATTGACCGCCTCCCAAGCGAAGGAGGCGATGTCAGGGTTGGACGAGGCGGAGACAAATGCACTGATCGGTGAGGCGCTGGATTGGGCGCGCAGCTCAGAAGAGCCGGCCGCGAACAAACGGTAGCGAATGAATGCCGTACTGCTGGATTGACCTACGATATTTCACCAAGTCGTTGCGCCATTCTGGTTTGCCAACCCGGCCCCGTCGCGCGCCACTTTTCCAATACATCCGCCGATAGCCGAAGAGAAATCGATTTCTTAGGATTTTCCAGCCGGGGTCTGCCTCCTTTTTTCAAAGTGGCGCGGGCGAGCATATCCTCTGTCAATTCGGGCAGTTCGCCATATTCCGTCTCCGCGATAACATGCGCATCGACACGCGCAAGGTCGGAGTTAAAACTTTCCTGCAAGGGCTCTTTGTTCGCGTTCATTTGCTTTCCTCATGCTGAAAATATGGCGTACCGCACCGCGTTGGACATAACCGACAACCACAAGTCGATCACGTAAGTGACCAAAGCAGAGGATGCGCGTCTCGCCGTAGTCCCAACGGTCGTCAACGATCTCAACCGTACAGCCTTCGAACACCAGGGGCGCATCCAAGAAATCCAAGCCACGGCTCGCCAGGGTTGCAGCGCGTTTCGGCTCATCGTACGTCAGTTTCATAGGTTATTGTATATACGAAAACAGAAGGGTGCAAGTTTTCGATCTGCCACCAAGGTCATGCGTTAGACGTGGAGGGCAGATCAAGTTTTACCGTCGAGACTGGGATATCGCGTGATTTGATATACCCCGCAGTCGTTGCACGGTCCGCGTGCGCCCCCGCAATCTGCAAGGCATCCAGGTCATACCCTTGCCGCTTCGCGTCAGTCATGGCTTTGGCGCGAATGTCCTTCACGGTATAGGGTCGGTCTTCCAGTCCTGCGCGACGTTTGCCATCACGCCAAGCATCGCGGCACGCGGCGTCGGTCTTAGGCTGTCCATGGTGATCGTGAATGACATACTCGCTATGCACTCCTATGGATTTAGCTCGATCGAAAACACTCGCTATTGATGGAATGATGGGCCAATCAACCGCTTCCCCGGTGGATGACGCTGTTTTGCTCGGTACGAAGTGAATAACGCCTTTCCTGTAGTCCACTTGGCTCCAGCGCAGATGACGAATCTCAGTAGAGCGCTGGCAAGTCAAATAGCAGAGATCCACGAAAACTTGCATCATTGCCCCTGTCGGGACTGTTGCATTCATCGACTTCTCGACGCCGTTTACCCGTTTTGTATAGACGTACATTCCCAATGCTTGGCGAATCGCCATGAAATCATGATCGGTGATGTAAACACGTCGGATCTTTGGTTTCGTAATGCTGACCTCGCGACACGGATTGACGATTGCATAGCGCCGTACGACGGCCCAAGAGAAAAATTTCGACATCCAGCCGTGCATCGCTTGTAGGGAAGAGAGCTTCTCGCCCCAATTCTGACGAAGGAAATCGTCGATGGCTCCAGCATCCACCTGTTCGATATCCCAGTGCGCGAATGCGGTCCGCACGCACTCGCCACGTCTGATCCATTCCTTTCGGAATGAGTCGGCATAGCGAGCCTGATGATCTGTCATGTAGATCTGAACCAATCGCGGCAGGCTACCGGTGCTAACGTCGACTTCGATTTTTCGCTTCTCCTCAGCGAGTCGAGCAAGCATCCGAGTTTCGCCTTCCGCCTCTCGAGAAAGCTTGATCCATTTTTGATCCGTCGTGCGCACCCACCAGAATGAATTAGAGCGTTTGTAGACTCGGTTGGGCAGTCCTTCTGCCTGTTTGCGACGGCGCCCCCTCACGCGCTTCTCCTCAGCGGTATCAGCGCCGGACGTTCGGCCGCAAACCCGCCCGGTACCAAGCCGACGCGTTTGGCTTGGAGAGCTTCGAACGTCGCCCAGGTGAGAATGATGCGACCATCGGCGCGTTGAACCGGTGACAGCCCAAACTGTCGTTGGAACCACCGCATTTGCGCGCTGCAAACCTTAAAGCCGGTCACGTCCCGCAAGTCCTGCTCGCTCATCAGTCGAGGATTCACACTCATGATGCATGCTCCCTTGTTGCCAACCAAAAACACCCTAACTCCTGGTTCCAATACGTCTGGCAGCGGTCCAGGCTGGCCCCGGCATCGAGAGCCGCATCAAAGGCCAGCAAAAGAGCCTTGCCGGGGTTGTTCGACGTGATATGGGCGATGGAGTGCTGCTCGGGTATCTCGACGCCCTTGCTTGTCCAATAGCGCTTCTCGTTGAGCTGGTGTTCGCCGAAGTCTTTCGTGATGTACTTGCTCAGGTAGGCGGCGAGCTTGTGTCGTAGGCCCTTTTCGCGGTACGGGTTGCGCACGTCGACATTGCCGTTGTCCTGGCCGACAATGCTGTGCCAGATGGCACGCAGGACGCGGTAGTTCTCACGCCCCTTCACGGCGATATGCAGGTGCCACGCGCCGCGTTTCTGGCGCTCCGCGACGGCGACGTAGTGGAACAGTTGCAGCTTGCCCAGGCGACGGCGTAGAGCGTCGAAATGGCGCTTCAGCGTGGCCTTGTCCTGCATGTTCTCGCGATAGGTAAGGGTGATCATGCGATCTGCTCCAATTGCTTTGCAGCGCAAGCGGACTTGCTGCTTTGCTCGCCTTGCCGCGTCCATCAAGTTGTCGTCCGTGTTTTCCGATTCGCCGCGCTTGGCTTTGGGGCGCAGCATCATGCCTTGCGCGCCGATGTAGCGGTCCGAGCGCACGGCGGTGACTTCGACCACGCCATCACCGAAGTTGCGGCCTCGAATCAGCCACTCGGTGCGAAACGGCGAAAAATTGCATATACTTTGCTCAAGCATCTCGACCTCTATTCGTGGTGCTGTTTCACTAAGCCCCGGCCGCTGCAACGGTTCGGGGCTTTTTCATTCGCAAACCTAACTTTTACAATGACTTGCGGTGCCGTTGACCTGCCGCATACGTTAAGTGTCCCTGTTATAAATCTAATCGCTGCTATATTGACTATAATTTATGAAGCGATATCTTTATATGCCAAATAATCCTAGATCAAATGGACCTTGATTTTTTGGGAAAAGTTACATTGCTTTAGCGCAGCCTGCACAAAACCAATGCTGCATTTGCTGACATACGGCTTCCTAAGAACGGATCCCAAAACCTCAGCATTGACGTTCAATGAACCGGATGCATATCACGGCGCATGCGATTTTGAGCAGAGAATAGTGGGTGTCCAGCCGGCGTTCGAAGCGGATGCGCAGCTTGGCAATTCCTGCAAATCAGGCGCGTGCGCTCAACGACCCAACGTGTCGGCCCAGCTTTTCGCGGCTTTCCACACCGCGTCTGGCAATGCGTGACTGGATGCCACGTCGGTGCAGATAGGCACGGCACCTACGGTAGTCGTACCCTTTGTCAGCATGCAACTTCACAGGTCGGCACGCCGGCCGCCCTGGCAAGCCGGGTACCGAAGGCATCACATTCAGAGTCGATTCGAAGACCATCGAATCATGCATATTCGCGCCGCTGACGGTCACGGCCAGCGGTATGCCCTGTCTATCTACAACGAGATGGCGTTTGCTGCCGAGCTTGCCTCGGTCAGTCGGGTTCGGGCCAGTTTTTTGCCCCCCCGGGGGCTTGCCACTGCGGCACCGTCGATGCTGCAGCGGCTCCAATCGATTTGATCGTACTCGCGCAAACGCTGCAGCAAGCATTGATGCAACCGTTCCCTGAACTGGCCAGCCTTTCGTAGACATCTTCGAGCCATAATCTATGGCAACCGAGGAGGTCAGTATGAGCGGCAAGCGATACACGGATGAGTTCAAGATCGAGGCAGTCAAACAAGTCACCGAGCGAGGTCATTCGGTAGCGGATGTAGCACAGCGATTGGGCATTACGACGCACAGCCTTTATGCTTGGCGAGCAAAGTTCGAGAAGCCCGATGTCGTGCGCCAAGCGGAGTTGGACCAGAGTGCCGAGGTGCGGCGACTGAAGACCGAGCTCAAGCGTATAACCGAGGAGCGTGACATTTTAAAAAAAGCCGCGGCACGTTCAACGGGTCGTTGCAACACCTTCCTATTAATATCGAATAAGGGAGGGTTGACGAATGGCACAAATGGGACGGCCTGGTTTGCCGATAGAAGGCAAGGCGGAAGTGTGGCGGCGGTGGCGGGCAGGTGAATCGTTTCTCGGCATCGGACGGGCGCTAGGCAAGCCAGCGGGATCAATTTACGGCGTGATCCGGCTATGCGGAGGATATACCCCTGCTGCGCGTAAGCGATCGTCGTGGGCATTGACATTGAGTGAACGTGAAGAGATCTCGCGCAGCGTCTCAGCCGGGCT